>JADFUS010000022.1 GCA_015222165.1 Bacteroidota bacterium | reverse complement strand
TTTTTGTGCTTTTTTGGTGGTTTAATGTCAGTGTAGATATTGTAACAAAAATATTGCGGTTAAAAACATTGTGAGTTATTACAGCTCTTTGAGCTGTTGCCGATTAAAGAAATTGCATACAATTTCCCTTTAATCATTAATCGGCTGGCTTCGCCGTTCATTGCTTTCAGCTACTTTTCTGCTTCGCCTTTTTTTACGCTTCGCTATGACTCCCTTTTCTGAAGAAAAGGAAGCAAAAAACTTTTAGCGAGAAACTATCGTTTCTCTTTGGGAAGAGCGTTTTTGTGCTTTTTTTGTGGTTTAATGTCAGTGTAGATTTATGTTACTTAAATATTGCGTTTGGGTGCAGTTTTTGTATTTACTTATTCTATATTTCTGAAAAAATATGTTTTAACGATAAAAATTCGTATTTTTGTATACATCATAAATCTTAAATTATGTCTAAAATAAAATTACTCATAGATAAAATACTTCTTTTCATACGTCACGACATTTGGTTTAACCGTTTCACCTCGGCATCGCCATTTTTCAAGTGGCTCATAAAAGAGATAAAGGTGATTTTATACACTCTGACAAACTATGAACGTCATAACATAGCTGTGCGTTCTTCGGCATTAGCATTTTACACCGCCCTTTCGATAGTGCCTTTGGCAGCGATGATATCTGGGATAATGAGTGGCTTTGGCATAACACAGAGCATAATAGAATACATAAAATTAGAAATTCCCCAATACACAGAGATAATAGATCAAGTAATAGAAATTTCAAATTCTTATATTAAGAATTATCAAAAAGGGATTTTCACGGGTATCGTCGTAGTGATAGTTTTTTGGGCTGTATTGAAAGTATTCATAAATATAGAAAAAGCATTTAATCACGTATGGGAAGTGCGTCGTGGACGTTCCCTTTCACGAAAAGTTAGCGACTACCTGATGATTTTATTCACCACTCCCGTGATTTTTGTTCTTTATAAAAGTGGAAGAAGCGAGCTGACAGAGGTTCTTTATCAATTATCTAATGGTTCAGATTTTTTATACCACCTTTTAAATATAGCAATAGCACTTGGCACATATATAGTTACAGCTGTGATATTTATGATTATTTATGGCGTTTTCCCAAATACAAAAGTGAAATTTTCTTCAGCGTTACACTCCTCACTTTTCATAAGTCTTATATATCTAGGGTTTCAAGAATTTTATATCTATTTCCAAACTTCACTAAGTAGCTACAACGTTATATACGGTAGTTTCGCGGCAATACCGCTGTTTTTATTGTGGATACATATAACTTGGCAAATAGTGCTTTTTGGTTCAGAACTATCGTTCGCTTATCAGAACATTAAACAGTATGAATTTGAAAGAGAGAGCGAGAAAATGAGTGATTTCTATAGAATGAAGATTACGATAATGACAATGTCTCTGATAGCTAAGAACTTCATTTCCAACGATAAACCATTCAGCCCAGAGGAGCTAAGCAACAAAATGAATGTTCCCCTAGCTTTGATAAATGAATCTTTATATAAACTTGAGGAGAGCGATTTTATAATTTCTATAGATAAAAAAGAAAATAGGGAATACTCTATTCTACCAACAAAAGATGTCACCAATTTAAAAATTATGGATATTTTTAAATCCGTTCAACATAATGGACAAAACGATTTTATAGAAACAGAGAATAGGATAGCCGAGAATATTAATAATATTTTAATAAGTTTCGAGAACTCTGTTACAGATTCCCCAGAGAATATAAAACTTCTAGATTTAAAGTGTAATATTCTATAAAATAAGAAGATAGATACCCCTTCGCATACCACGACTAATGGCTTTTCTTTTGGAAGTGGTTTAAATTTTTAGTATCTTTGTATCAACTTAATAAGGTAATTCTTTATTAAGTCCTTACTATAAGACGGTTATAAGATTTAATTCTATCGTCTTTCACATAAATAAATGCTATTTTTTCCATAATTCCATTCTTAAATAGTTGCATAATGATTTTCTTTTAAAAGATTATCATTCCTAAATATATTTTTTAGGTTTTTGTGTCGATTTCCACTTATTTAATACTAAAAACAAACATTTCTGCGTATGAAAAGATCAGACAAAGGCTCGTTTATGGGTTTACCATTGAACAAAAAAGTAACACTTCCCTCACTTATTATTATAGCTTTAATTTTAGCTTTTACAGTTCTTGTAGGAGCAAAAAACAATCAAGTTTTTGAAGATATTCAGCGTATTGTGTCAACACATACAGGCTGGATTTTTATTTTAATAATAAATTTTATACTCGCATTTTGCATATATATTATATTTAGTAGATATGGAAAAATTCGGTTAGGAGGAAAAGATTGTGAGCCTGAGTTCTCCAAGAAAGCGTGGATAGCTATGCTATTTAGTGCTGGAATGGGTATAGGTCTTTTATTTTTCGGCGTTGCAGAACCAATGATTCATTTCACAGCAAATCCAAGGACTATAGGTGCAACAGAAGCACACGCAGCACAAACGGCTATGAGTTTTACCTTCCTACACTGGGGACTTCACGGCTGGGCTTTATACGCTTTAGTGGGTGGAGCTTTAGCATATTTTAGTTTTAACAAAAAACAACCCTTAGCTCTTCGTTCAGCATTTTTCCCTATTTTTGGTAATAGAATTTATGGAAACTTAGGAAACGTCATAGATACTACAGCTCTGATAGCAACACTTTTTGGTATAGCAACTTCTTTAGGCTATGGAGTGCTACAGTTTACTTCTGGTTTAGAGTATTTATATGGTGTAGAAAACACAATGTTGGTACAGGTAATTTCTATTGTTGTAATAATGTCGATAGCTACATTATCTGTATATTCAGGGATAAATAAGGGTGTTAAAATCCTTAGTTCATGGAATATGCGTATCGCATTAATTCTGCTTTTATTAGTGGTAGTATTCGGTTCAACAACATATATATTTAAATCATACATTCAAAATATCGGTCACTATTTTAGCAATTTCTTAGAGTTGTCTTTATGGTCTGAATCTTATTTAGGACTACATGAAGATTCTTTATGGCAAAATTCATGGACTATATATTATTGGTCATGGTGGTGTTCATGGTCTCCTTTTGTAGGTCTTTTCATTGCGAGAATATCTAAAGGTAGAACACTTCGTGAATTTTTCAGTTATGTTGTTTTTGCTCCTTCATTCTTAACATTCTTTTGGATGACAGCTTTTGGAGGTACGGCAATAAACCTTGATATTATGGGCGACCACTCTATTTCGGAAGCTATAGTAGATAACATTGGAACAGCGATATATGTATTTTTAGAAAATTATCCTTTACCTATAATAATATCATCTGTAGCGCTTGTTCTAATAGTCAGCTTCTTTGTTACATCTGCTGATTCAGGAGCATTAGTAGTAGATTTATTGGCATCAGGAGGTCGTCAGAAAACATCTAAAATACAAAAGGTTTTTTGGAGTTCTTTAATTGGTGTTTTAACTATTGTTCTAACGGTGTACGGAGGAATAAAATCTTTGCAAACTATGGTTTTGCTCTCGGGACTCCCCTTTGCAATACTTCTATTTTTAATGGCAATATCACTGTATAAGGATTTAAAAAGAACTTTAGATAAACAACAAAAGAAACACAAAAGAATAACGAATGAAAAAAATCGTGTAGAAACTATAAATGATGTTTTAGAAGCTATAAAAAACGACGAAGAAGATTAAATATAAAAATCCCCATAAGTAATTTACTTATGGGGATTTTTTTTGATATTAGAAAAATAAAGCTCCCAGTATTCCGAAAATAATTAATGGAATATTATAGAAAAGGAATGTCGGTACGCAAGTGTCCCATATATGATTATGTTGATTATCTGCATTCAATCCAGAAGTTGGACCCATTGTCGTATCTGACGCTGGAGAACCTGCATCTCCCAAAGCTGCAGCCGCAGCAATAAGAACTATCGTTGCTTCTGTTGAAAAACCTAATTTCTGAGCCATAGGAACATATATCACAGCAAGAATTGGCACTGTCCCAAAAGATGTTCCTATACCCATAGTAGTCAATAAACCTATAAGTATCATTATTGTTGCTGAGATTAGTTTATTATCACCTAAATATGGAAGTGTAGCCGAAATAAGAGTATCTACAGCGCCCGTAGACTTTATTACAGCACCATAGCCCGAAGCTATAAGCATAACGAAAGCGATAAGCCCCATAAGCTTTATACCATCTGCAATAACTTTATCAAAATCATTGATTTTTAAAGCTCCACCTATTATTAATACTAGTATACCAGCTATTGCTCCGATAGGCATAGAACTAAATGAAAGTTGAAAAAATAGAGTGGCAAAAATTGATAAAATCGAAACTATATTTGTTCTTTTAGATGTTTTTGAAACGTGTTCTATAGTGGTTACGGGAGCAGTAATCACCACATCTTTATATTGACGTTTTTTAGAAAAATAGAATAACGATGCTATCATTCCGACAGTCATACCAATACCTAAAATCCATGTTGAATGCCACACTTCAAGAGGTTCTACGCTCATACCGTTTTGTGTCATACTATCCGAAATAAGTCCTTGAAATAAAAGTCCAAAACCTATAGGCAAAGCTATATATGGAGCTTTAAGACCATACGCTAAGGCACAAGCAGCCGATCTTCTGTCGAGTTGCATCTTATTCATAACAACAAGTAACGGAGGGATAAGAATAGGTATAAAAGCTATATGAACGGGTACAAGGGTTTGAGATAAAACTGCACAAACTATAAGTACCACAAAAAGAACTATTTTTCGTCCTTTAACCATTGTTGCTATTTTTCGAGCAAAAGCATCTGAGATACCAATATGAGCAAGAGCCGCAGCAAAAGTTCCAAGAAGTATATAGCTAAGTGCTGTTTCAGCATTTCCTCCCATTCCTCCTACGAGTATAGAAAAAGTCTCCCCTATCTCTACTCCACCAACAACTCCTGCAACTATCGCCGAAAGCAAGAGCGAGAACATTACATTTACCTTAAAAAGGCACAAAACACACATTACCAACACTGATAATGTAATAGGGTTAGTTAAAATTTCCATTATAAAATAATTATTTTTTTGATAAAAATGCACGTTATAAATACACTTTTCATCTATTGACAAAATTTAAAAGTCTAAATTCAACGGGCAAAATTAATATTTTCTGTCCAACAATCCTATTTTCTATCTATTCTAAGATAAATAAATTATATCTTTGCAGTGTTAATATTATAAATTATGGCTACAAAAATAAATAAGACAAATGCCGCAAGGCTTTTAGATAAGGCAAAAATAAGCTACGAACTAATACCTTATAAAGTTGATGAAGATCATCTATCTGCAATTCATATTGGAGAACAACTCGGAGAAGATATGTCACAAGTTTTTAAAACTCTTGTATTAAGAGGAGATAAAACGGGAGTATTTGTATGCGTTATTGCTGGAGATAAAGAGGTGAATTTAAAGGAAGCAGCTAAGGTATCAAAAAATAAAAAAGCAGAACTTATAGCAATGAAAGAACTTCTTCCATTGACGGGATATATACGTGGAGGCTGTTCTCCTATCGGAATGAAGAAAAATTTTCCTATTTATTTTGACACTACATGTTTAAAGTTTGACTATATATATATAAGTGCAGGAATCAGAGGGATACAGATAAAAATAGACCCTAAAGAACTTGTAAATTTTGTTAACGGATATACATCAAATATTATCTAAAGTTAAAAAAAATTTGATTTTTCGAAAAAGTTATTTATCTTCGTGCTTCCGTTACATACTTTAAAAGCAGATATGTGAAATAAAACTGACATATATTACGTTTTACGGAAAGGAAATAAAAATGAAGAAATACTTTGAATCATGAAAGTAAAAAAATTTGAAACATTGAGAGGTCTATTTGACTACTCAACAGAAAAATTTAGAAATAATATTTTTCTTTCTTTTATTAAAGGAGAAGGTTACACATACCAACAATTTGGAGATGTTACGACTAAGATTTCAAAAGTTCTAAGTCTGAATGGTCTTGACAAAAACTCAAAAATTGGTATTTTGTCTCAAAACATGCCTAATTGGGGAGTTGCTTATTTAAGTATTACAGCTTTCGGAAGAATAGCAGTGCCTATGTTGCCAGATTTTTCAAAAATGGAAATTGACAACATTATAGACCATTCAGGTTGTGAGACTATTTTTATATCAAAAAAATTATTGTGCAAGTTAACAGAAGAATCTAAAAGTAAATTAAAGTTAATAATAATAATTGATAACTTTGAAATTATTAAGGCTCCTGAGAATCCTATATTTGTTGAATCTACACTACCCAAAACTGAAGATGTAGCATCAATAATTTACACATCGGGAACAACAGGAAAATCTAAAGGTGTAATGTTGAGTCATAAAAACATATGTGCTCACATGAAAAGCGTATTTATTTTACGTCCATGTTATGCAAAAGATGTATGGTTGTCTTTACTTCCATTGTCTCATGCGTTAGAATTTAGTCTATCGTTTATATTGCCTTTTTACTCTGGCTCATCGGTTTACTATATCAAAAAAGCACCAACACCAAGTGTTCTTATATCAGCTTTAAAAGTTGTCAGACCAACAACAATTCTTTCTGTGCCTTTAATCATAGAAAAAATTTACACTTCGAAAATTCTACCAGAAATACAGAATAATAAAGTACTAAGTAAATTATACACTAACACTTTAGGACGTAAGATTGTTAATTTCCTTGTGGGAATTAAACTTAAAAAAATGTTTGGTGGTAGATTACGCTTTTTTGGTATTGGAGGAGCAAAGCTTAACGGTGATGTAGAAACATTCTTACGTGAAGCTAGATTTCCATTCGGTATAGGTTATGGTCTTACAGAGACTGCACCACTACTTGCAGGAATGACACCTTTTAAAATAAAATTCCAATCTACAGGAGTTACTATGGATGGAGTTCAGTTAAGAATTGATAATCCAAATCCTGAAACTGGAGAAGGTGAAATTGTAGCTAAAGGAGATAATATAATGTCTGGTTATTACAAAAATCCAGAAGCTACGGCAGACGCTTTTACTAAAGACGGTTGGTTTAGAACAAAAGACCTAGGTATCTTCGATAAAAAAGGTAATTTATATATCAAAGGACGATTGAGTAATATGATTTTAGGACCTAGTGGTGAAAATATTTACCCTGAGGAGATAGAATCTGTAATCAATAGTCATAATGATGTTGAAGAATCTTTGGTAACAGAAAAAAAAGGCAAAATTGTTGCATATGTATATTTCAATCAAGAGAAGATGAAATCTCTATATCTTAACGAAGAGAAATTAGTTGAAAATAACAAAAAGAAAAGATTGGAACTTATAGCTTTCTATAATGAAAAACGTATAGAATTTATAGAAAAATATGACGGCAAAAAAGAAGAATTTAAAATTGCTTACGATGCGCAACGTAAAGATTTGTATAAAATATACTCTTCTAGACTTGCAGAAGTAACTGATACATATAATAAAAATGGCAAGAGTGTCAAAAAAACTATTAATGACACAATGGAATCTTTGGGAAAAGAAGTTCTTGTCTATGCAAATTCAAAAATAAACAAATTTTCAAAAGTATCTATTGTTGTTGCAAAACAAGATCAATTTGAAAAAACGGCAACTCACAAAATAAAAAGATATCTATATAGTTTATAAATATGAAGATACTAAGTAAATTTATTCTTACCAAATGTTTAGGTTGGAAAATCATGGAACCTATTGCACCTGACAAAAAGTGTGTTATTTTAGGTGCTCCGCATACTTCTATGATGGACTTTTTAGTCTCATGGCTATATTATGATGCTATAGGTGGTGATGCTTATGTACTAATGAAAAAAGAACTTTTCAAAGGTCCATTGAAGCCTATATTAAAAGCTATGGGAGGAATTCCCGTAGATCGCAAAAAGAGTGCTATTCTTGTTAAAGATGTCATCAAGGCATTTAATAGCAAAGAAAGTATGCAACTTGCAATAGCTCCCGAGGGAACACGTAAACGCACAACAAAATGGAAAGCTGGATTTTATGTTATAGCTAAAGCAGCAAAAGTACCAGTTTATTTAGGATATTTTGATTGGGGCAAAAAAGAAGTTGGCAGAGGAGAAAGAATAGAGTTAACCGATGATGCAAGAGCAGATTTAAAAAGAATAAGACAGTGGTATAAGGACAAGGGAATAGTTGGAAAACACCCCGAAATGTTCACCACAGGCGACGACTTAAAATAAATATATAATATAAAAGCTATCATAATTAAATTATGATAGCTTTTTATTTGCTTAATATTATTTTACAGTTTATATTTATAGATTTCTATATTATCATCACGATAACCTACTCCATATAAATATTGCTCATCAACACAAAATGTACTAATAGGTAATGGTAGTTTATATTTTTTAAGTTTTTTTCCGTTCCAATCAAAACATAAAATTTCATTGACAAGATAACCAGACCGTGAAAATTCCTCATATGTTTTTGATGAATAACTAAAAAATATTTTCTCATCTGTAGTTGAAATATGTGTTAATCCAGCAATGCTTTTATCATAATTTATGGTATATCTATTCCCTTTTTCCCAAATTTCAGGAAGATGATTAAATTCAGATAAAAAAACTCTATCTACTTTATTATCTGTAATTTGATATATTTCGAAAACATCTGATGATATTGTAGAAACAACAAATCTATTTAATTTATTATTTGTTTCTAAAAACGACTGAAAAACCACCCCTTTACTATTTCCTTCTATTTCTTTATATTCAAATGGATAATATGAATCATTATCTATTATTTTATTATTTTGGTCAAGAAGCCCAAATCTATTGTCATTAAACGAACCTATAGC
>JADFUS010000021.1 GCA_015222165.1 Bacteroidota bacterium | reverse complement strand
TTCATGCGACCAAGAATTATCTGTCTTTATAAATGCCTCGTTATCAATATAGCAATCGGCTAAAGAACCATGATCAACATAATTTCCATCGGTTTGATAACCATAAAGATTATAAGCTGTGAAATTTGTTGCGTCAGTGACTATTGCTTTTGTTGCAGAGCCAACGTGTGCTCCGAAACTCATTTTATCGGAATTTCGATTGACGTCAACGACTTCGTTTTTCGAGCAACTCGAAAAAGTTGCCATTGCCATAATTGTGGCAATTAGTAAGGTTTTCTTCATAATTGTTAGGTTTTAGATGGTTATTAATTAAAGGGGTTTTATAACAAATAGTACATTATTCATATTTATGAATTATAAATATCGTATTTTATCACTTCTACGCCTATAAGATAGTAATTTTTAATAAAAAAACAGCTATTTATATGTGTTTTTTACAAAAAAAGTATAACTTATTCTTTATTACTCTACTTTTTACTATAAAAATTATAATTTGAAACAAAAACAAGGTAACCAATTTCTTGATTACCTTGTTTATATTAATAGAAAAGACCTTTATTACAATGACATATAAGTCATAGTAATAATTATTAGTACCATAAAAATAGTTAAGAAACAACTAATTCTCTTAATAAGTCTATCATACTTTGGGTTTCTATACCCATGTTTATCATATTTATCATATTTTTCGAAAACACACATAAAATCATTTTTCATATCGATAATTATTAAAAAAATATTATTTCTTATACCAAGAAGCATACATTGAATAGTTATCTGATATCCTCTGAACGGTATTTTTGGCTGTCTCTGGAGAAACATTTTTAATTTTTTTCGCAGGAACTCCACCATAAAGTGAATTAGGTTCAATAATTGTGCCAGATAACACAACAGAATTAGCAGCCACTAGAGCTCCCTCTCCTATTACAGCATTATCAAGAACTACAGCTCCTATGCCTACCAAACAATTATTTTTCAATGTAGCACCATGAACAACTGCATTATGAGCTATAGAAACATTATCACCTATTACAGCAACTGATTTTTCGTATAAAGTATGAATAACGGCGTTATCCTGAATATTAACATTTTTACCAATAGTAATTTTATTAACATCACCTCTCACGACAGCTCCAAACCAAATGCTTGAACCCTCGCCAACGGTAACATCACCAATTACTGTAGCATTTTCCGCTACAAAACAGCTATCGTCTATTTTAGGAGTATATCCCCTTACTGAAACTATTAATCCCATAATTATTTATTCTCCTTTTTTTGCTTCTTCCCAAAAAATGTCCATCTCCTGAAGAGATACTTCATTAAAAGATTTATTATTCTCTGATAATCTTTTTTCTATATGATTAAATCTACGAATAAATTTTCTATTACTTAATTCCAAAGCATTTTCTGGATCGACACCATAAGCTCTAGCAATATTTATAGCTGTAAAAAACATATCACCAATTTCAGCCTCAATCTCTTGAGGTACATTTTCTGCAATAGCTTGTTTACACTCTGCAACTTCTTCGTCAAGTTTATTCCATATATCACTCTTATCTTCCCAGTCATAACCGACTTTAGAAGCTTTATGTTGAATTCTAAGAGCTTTTATCATTGGAGGAAGCGCTGAAGGCACTCCCGAAAGAACTCCTTTCTCTCCTTTATTACCACTTCGTTCTTCTTGCTTTATCTTCTCCCAATTTACAAGAACCTCTTCTTCATTTTCTACTTTTGTAGTTCCAAAGACATGAGGATGTCGCCGTATCAGTTTTTCTGAAATAGTATCTGCAACATCTCCGATATTAAAATCGCCCTTTTCCTCTGCAAGTTCTGCATAAAAAAGGATGTGCATTAACACATCTCCTAACTCTTCTTTAATATGATCATTCTCCTTGTCGTTTATAGCATCAACAAGCTCGTAGCACTCTTCTATTGTCAGTGGCTTTAAAGTTTGCATTGTCTGCTTTTTATCCCAAGGACACTCCCCTCTGACTTGTTTAAGGACTCCAACAAGTCTCTCTATCTTCTCCATTTTTTGTTTCATGTTACAAATATAGAAAAAAGTATCAATTAAGACAAACTTAATTGATACTTTTTAACATTTTATATGAAATAAGATTAAAAATCTTATAGTTTCGTTTATTTTTCTAAGATTGCAGCTATACCTGGAAGCGTTTTACCTTCAATATATTCTAACAAAGCTCCACCACCTGTTGAATTGTAACTTACCTTATCTGCCATATGAAATTTATTGATACAAGCAACAGAATCGCCACCACCTATTAAAGAGAAAGCTCCGTTTGAAGTAGATTTAGCAATAGATTCTGCAATAGCTTTAGAACCTTTAGCGAAATTATCCATTTCAAAAACACCCATAGGACCATTCCAAAGAATAGTTTTACACTCTTGAATAGCTTTATCAAATTTAGCAATAGATTTAGAAGAGATATCTACACCCATCCAACCATCTTCAATCTCATTTGCAGGAAAAACACGCATTGGAGAATCATTGTTAAACTCTTTAACACAAACTTCTTCTTCAGAGAAAAGAATCTCAACACCAAGCTCTTTAGCTTTAGCAAGAACTCTTAAAGCAGTTTCATATTGATCTTTCTCACAAAGAGAATTACCAATTTTTCCACCTTGAGCAGCTGTAAATGTGAAACTCATACCACCACCGATGATAAGTTTATCAACTTTTTTAAGCAATGCTTCTATTATAGTTATTTTTGAAGAAACTTTTGAACCACCAAGAATAGCAATAAAAGGACGTTTTGGCTCGTCAAGTGCTTTTTTAATTGCGTCAAGCTCTCCGTTTATAACAAAACCAAACATTTTATCGTTAGGGAAAAACTTAGCAATAATAGTTGTTGATGCGTGAGCACGGTGGGCTGTTCCAAAAGCATCGTTTATATAGCAATCTGCATAAGAAGCTAGTTTCTTAGCAAATTCTTCGTTTCCTTTTTCTTCTTCATTATAAAAACGTAAATTTTCAAGAAGCAAAACTTGACCTGCTTTTAAAGCTGATGTTTTGGCTATAGCCTCTTCACCAATGCAATCATTTGCGAAATCTACCTTTGTGCCAATCTCTTTTTCTACAGCACTAACGATATGTTTCAAAGAAAATTTATCTTGTGGAGTTCCTTTTGGACGACCAAGATGAGACATCAAAATCACCGAACCTCCTTTTGCAAGAACTTTTTTAATTGTTGGTACAGCAGCACGAATACGGCTTGGGTCTGTAATGTTAAAATTTCCATCTAAAGGCACGTTAAAATCAACACGTATAATAGCCTTTTTGCCACTAAAATCGTAATTTTCTATTGATTGCATAATTTATGTTTTAAATTGTTATTTTCCTATTCATTTCGTTATCACAAAGATAAATAAAAAATCGCAATTCTAAAATAATAAAAGTATATTTGTAGACCAAAATAATATTGATGATAACAGAATATAAATCAAGAGCTATAATTTTACACACTATAAAACATGGAGAAAGCGGACATATTGTATATATGTACAGCGAACACCATGGGCGAATAGCTTGTTATGTCAACAGCACAAGAACGGGAAGACCCACCATAGGGAAAACGAAAATATCGCTCCAGCCATTAACGATAATAGATTATGTAGGGAAACCAAACAACAAAGGCGACTTCCACCGTATCCTACAAGCAAAAAGAGCCTATTTGGCGGACGGTTTAATGTTTGACATACATAAATCTACCGTTGCACTATTTATGGCGGAAATAATGTACAAAATAATTCGAGATACCGAACCAAATCCTAAATTTTTCGATTTTCTAATAACGTCGATAACAACTTTAGACAAAATGGAAAGCGGAGAATCGAACTTCCACATGTATTTTATGGCTAAACTTCTCTCTTTTTTGGGATATACACCCCAAAACAACTATGAAAAAGATACGTACCTAGATATGCTTTTAGGCAAATTTGTCGTAATAAAGCCTCAACATCCAAATTTTTTTGAAAAAAAAGAAACTTTTTTATTTGCCCAAATTTCGGTCTCAAATCCTGAGAAATTAGGGGAAATAAAATGCAGTAGGACATTGAGAATTAATTTGTTAAATGGTATCATAAGTTACATCTCTTTACACCATGAAACACGCTATAATATAGCCTCATTAAAAATTCTTAGTGAAATTTTTTGAAAAACATTTGGAACGTATCAAAAAAGTCCTTATATTTGCAACGTTAAAAAGAGATAATAATACTCCTCTTTAGCTCAGTTGGTTAGAGCACCTGACTGTTAATCAGGGTGTCGTAGGTTCAAGTCCTACAAGAGGAGCACTTTTAAAAGTACTAAGCATTCGCTTGGTACTTTTTTTTGTATACCATACTAGGAAACATAAAAAAAACGTTTAATATTTAATTCTTCATCTTTTTAAATCGTTTTCTTCTAAAAACATTCACAAATGAAAAATCTAATCCCAATAGCTTTAACTTTAGTAATCCTATTATTTAGTAGTTGTTCAGAAACGCAAACTAACAATTATGCGACATTTGATAAATATGCAAATAGTAAGAACTTTGAAAAAGGCTGGATACCCTCTTTTGTTCCAAAAGATGCCCACAACATTTCTGAGACTCACAACATAGATAACAATATAATTTTCGGAAAATTCTCGTTTACAAACAGAACGTTAATAAACGGTTTCGTCTTAAACAGCGACAAAATATCGAACGACTCGCTACAAAGCATAATTTCATCGATAACAACCCCAAGCAAGCCCACATGGTTCAAAACAGACGCTAAACGCCCACTAATAGGCAAAGCAAACAACTTCATAATAATCTGCGACACAACCAACCTCAAGCTCCTCTTCCTGCATCAATAATAATTCTTCACCTATTTATCTATTATTACAATTGTTTTTGTGGAAAACATTTTAATGCTCTTAATATAGAAAGTAAGCTATAAAAATTTTCATACGAATTATTTTTTTCGAAAATATCAACATATTCTTTAAATTCTAAAATAACTTTATCTTCTTTATTTTTCTCTCCCAAAAATCTAATCACTAAAAATTTCCAATCAATATAAAAATATTTAAATACAGATAGATTATATTCATTTTTATTACTCATATCAAAGATCAAAGAACATTTCATTATACTATTCCCTCTTTCGATCAAAGAATCTAAAGTTATTTTTGCACTCATATTTATTTTATTATTAACTATTATTTTTTAACTTCTCAAAAATTACTATTAAATAATTTATAATATTGACTCATTACCCAATCAGTTGGTGCTTTATTTTTACCAAACAATTTATCTGATTGTTCAATAAGAGTCATCATTATATCTGTATGATA
>JADFUS010000020.1 GCA_015222165.1 Bacteroidota bacterium | reverse complement strand
TTTTTAAATAGTTTTAAGTTACTATCATACCCCATAAAAGTAGACCCTGGAGTTAAACAACCTGTCTCGTGATCTGCGGTAACAATGATAAGCGTTTCATCGGCATGTTTAAGATAAAAATCATAAGCCACTTGTAAAGCGTTATCAAAATCTATTGTTTCGTTAATTATCCCTGCAACATCATTTGCATGAGCCAACCAATCGATTTTACCACCTTCTACCATCATAAAAAAGCCATCTTCATTATCAAGAACTTCAACACCTTTTTCAACAATATTTTTAAGTGTTAAATCACCTTCTTCTCTATCAATAGCACTAACCATTGATTTTGAATCTTGAAGCATAGGTGAAATAGCAATAATTTTGTCATCACCTTTTTCAATATCGTTTATCTCTTTTACTGTGTTAGCTATTGTGTATCCGTTTTCTTGAGCTTGTTCCTCAAAACTAACTTCTCCACCTTTAGGATCTAGAATTCCTCCACCACCAAAAAATTCGAATCCACTTGTTGAAAGTTGAGAAGATATTTCATAATATTCATCTCTCGAAGGTTGGTGAGCATAAAAACCCGCTGGTGTGGCATGATCTAAAGAGACTGTAGTTATAATTCCGACTTTTTTACCTTGTTCATGTAAAACCGTAGAAACATTTTCTATAGCCATAGTATCTGGATTCATTCCCAACATTCCAGGTCTTGTCTTTTGTCCACAAGAAAGAGCCGTTGCTGCCGCCGCTGAATCTGTTATAAATCGTTCATAGCAATTTGTTGTTGCAACTCCCACCGAAGGGAAGCTCTTCATCAAAAGGCTTGAATTTTCTGTTATTTTTAAATATTCATTAGTTATATGGACATGAGAAATTCCCATTCCATCTCCAATAAATAAAAAGACATATTTTGGAGTTTCTTGACCAAAAGCCTGTCCTAAAGAAGCTGTTAAAAGAAAAAACACGACAGCTAATCGTGTTACAAATAAATTTTTCATATTATTGACAATTATGACTCATTTCGTTCCATTTTCCTTGTGCTTTAAGCACTTGTTCTATAACATCACGTACACAACCTTTACCTCCTGCATACTCTGAGACGTGACGAGCTACTGCTTTTACATCTATTACAGCATCAGCTGGAGCAACACCAAGTCCGACATTTAACATAGATTCGATATCTGGCATATCATCTCCCATGAATAGAATTTCTTCACGCTCAATACCATATTTAAATCTGAAATCATCTATAGCTTCAATTTTAAATGTGCAACTTTGGTAGATATCTGTTACTCCTAATGTTTTAAAACGTTTCTCCATTATTTCGCCATGTCCTCCCGAAACAATAGCCACTGGATAGCCTACTTTCATAGCTTTAACTATAGCATAACCGTCTTTTGCATTAAATTTACGGATAAGCTGTCCTTCACTGTTCATTTCGACAGTTGAATCTGTCATAACCCCATCGCAATCAAAAGCAAAAGCTTTTATTTTCGCAAGGTCTTCTTTAAAATTTCCCATTAAATATTGAATTTGATAATGTTTTATATATTTCTTTTAAATTTGAGTCTTCTTCTAAAAGAGCCAAATGAGCATTTGTCGTTTTATTGTCTCCACGAATTGCGGGACCAGTTTGTAAATCAGATATATCACCCTTATAATCAAGCATTTTCCCAACACTTTCTCTTATTAAAGGTTTTAACAATTCGAATGATATATTATTTTTTTGAAGTCTTTTTTGTGCTAAAGCATAAAGATGATTAGTAAAATTACATACTAAAACTGCTGAGATATGAATCTCTTTTCTTTTTTCCGAAGATAGAATTATTGGATTTTCAGAATGTTTTTCTGCAAGATTAAAAATAATCTGCTCCACCTCTTTAGAATTTCCCTCAACAAAAAGAGGTATTTCACCCCAAGAGACCTCTTTACCTTTAGTGAAAGTCTGTAATGGATAGAAAACGCCAATGTTGTCTATTTTATTGCTAAGAACCTCCATAGGCATCGTTCCACTTGTGTGAACAACAATTGATTCCTTAGAAATATGTTTTGAAAGTTGTTCCGAAACTTCGTGAATAGCGTTATCAGCAACAGAGATAATATATAAATCTGCATCTTTCACCAAGTCGTTATAATCGTTGATATATTGAGCATTTGCACGTATGGCAACCTCTTTTGCTCTATCTAAATTTCGAGCATAGCACTGTTTTACTTGCAATTTTTTAGCAAGATTCCACGCAACATTTCCTGCGCCTACAATTACTATTTTTTTAATTTCTTGTTTCATTGAGAACAAAGATACAAAAAAAAGAGAGATTATTCCATCTCTCTTTTAATAATTCTATTATTCACTGTCAAATTAAAAATTTAACATTATTCTTTTAGTATTTTTTTAGCCACCCGCAGAATTTTATCGTCATCAAGCTCTACAATTCCACCATCAGGACCTTGCTCAATATGTAACCCTACAGACGAACCATTTTTATAATTTGATGCACCAAAATAGTTCCGAACAGTTTCACTACTAATATTTAGCTCTTCGGCAATGCGTTCCATGCTTCCATTTGGCAAACTATCTTTTATTTGCCTAAGTTCATTGAATGATATAACTTCCATAGCCATTATTTTTAAGTTAATAAATTATTCCTTTGTTTAGCTAAAGATAATTATTTTGTTTCAAAACACCAAATCTTTTGATTATTAATTTTCATATTTTTAACAGACAACAATAATCAATTACTAAAAAACGTAGTGATATTAGGCTTTATCCAAACCATTCAATAAAATTCTTACTATTTTTCTTGTTTGTTGCTTTATAAATATTTTTCTGTTACGAGTTTTCTCAATAACATCTTCATTACTATAACCTCTTATGGTTAATAGTTCGAGATCCCTATTATATTTCACAATAAACTCATTATTCAAATCTTCTATCAAAGAATCAAATTGCCTAGATTCATCTATGCCGACACTTATTTGGACAGCAGAATTTTGAATAAGAGATACGTTTTGTTTATTTTTATTCAAAATTACAAATACACGCTCTAAAGAGTGTTCCACAGCAAAAGAGAAATCCTTAGGAGTTACAGTTATTAAGATTTGATTTCTTTTAAGAATATAGACAGGAATATTTATATCCGAGCGTACATTATTTATAACACTCCCCTCTTCTTCAGGTTTTAAAAAAGATTTAACATATAAAGGAATATTTTTATTTTGAAGCGGGCGAATAGTTTTTTGATGAATTACCTGCGCACCACTATATGCCAATTCTACAGCATCATGATATGAAAGTTGGGGTATAAGAGTTGTATCTTCATATTCTCTAGGGTCTGCATTTAAAATACCATCTACATCTTTCCATATAGTAACTTTTTCTGCATCAAGACAATAAGCGACAATAGCCGCAGAATAATCTGAACCTTCTCTTCCAAGAGTTGTAGGCTCATTTTCTGTTGTACCACCTATGAAACCTTGCATTATATAGACTTCTTTCTCCTCGGAAACAGCCTCTTTAAGCTTCTTTGCAGTCCTCACCATATCGACATCAGCATTTGTAAACGCATTATTTGTCATAATAGTTTGACGCATATCTATATACTTTGTTTCAAAAGCTCTTTTTTCGAGATAACTATCTATGATTGAAGAAGATATAAGCTCACCAAATCCAACTATGATATCATAAAGCTGAGCATAACTCAAAGAATTTGTTCCCGTAAATTGTAAAACAATATTTTGGAGTTCTTCTTTAGTTTCTAAAGCCGTATCCGAAGGAAGTTCTAATCCAGAAATTATCTCATCGTGGAAGTCGAAAACCTGAGACAGCAACATCATCGCACGCTGTTCGTCTTGCCTTAGAACACTGTCTAAAACACCTTCAAGAGCATTTGTCGTCTTTCCTATTGCCGAAACTATTACAACTAAAGGCTTCGGAGCTTGCTCTATTATATTTGCAATATTTTTTATTCTTTCAGGGGTAGAGATAGATGCCCCACCAAATTTATATACTTCCATATTGTATTAAAGTCAGTTAAAACACAAATATAGTAAAATAAAGCTATTTTGTCGATATTTTTTGTACTTTTGTCTAACAAATTTTAAAGAGAAAATGATTCCATATATAGACATAAAAAACATTGCTAAATCTTATGGCGATTTAGAGCTTTACAGCGATATTACATTCACCATAAGCCAAGGTGATAAATGTGCTATCATAGCAAAAAACGGAGCTGGCAAAAGCACCCTCCTAAATATTATTGCTTCGGAAGAAACTCCTGATTCTGGTGAGATAATTTTCAGAAATAATATTTCTGTCGGATTCTTACCTCAAGATCCTAAATTTAAAGCAAACACTACTATCCTAGACGCTATTTATAGCGATTCTAACGAAGTAGCTAAAGTAGTAAAAATTTATAACGAAGCTATTTTGTCGAATGATAGCGACGCTATATGTTCTTCTATAGAACGTATGGACGCACTTTCAGCATGGGCATATGAAGAAAAAGCAAAAATCGTTTTCACTCAATTAAAAATCACTAATTTTACTCAAAACGTCAACACCCTTTCGGGAGGTGAAAGAAAGAGAGTTGCTCTTGCAATGCTCCTAATTCAAGACCCTGACGTTTTTATTCTTGATGAACCTACCAACCATATTGACCTTGAAATGGCAGAATGGCTTGAAGGCTTTCTTATCTCTTCAAATAAAACTCTATTAATGGTTACCCATGATAGATATTTTTTGGATAGAGTTTGTAACACAATTTTTGAAATTGACCAAAAGAAATTATATACATATAAAGGAAATTATTCTGATTATGTTCTTGCGAGAAACGAGCGTATCGAGCAATTTAACGCATCAGTTACTAAAGCTCAGAATATTTACCGCAAAGAACTTGAATGGATGCGTCGTATGCCTCAAGCACGAGGAACAAAGGCGAAATATCGTAAAGATGCTTTCTACGAAACTAAAGATAAAGCATTTTCTACTAGAAACGATGATAAAGTAAAAATTGGAAAACTACAAACAAACAGAATAGGAACTAAAATTTTCGAAGCTGAAAATATATGTTTTTCTTATGATGATAAAGTTATCCTTAAAGATTTCAGCTATATATTTTCTCGTTATCAACGTTTGGGAATTGTTGGAAAAAATGGTTCTGGGAAAAGTACTTTTCTAAATATCCTTACTGGAGCATTAGAGGCTCAATCAGGAACTTTAGATATTGGCTCAACAGTGAAATTTGGTTATTATCGTCAATCAGAAGTATCTTTTGACGAGAATAAACGAGTTATAGATGTTATTTCTGAAATCGCCGAAGTCATAGTTTTAAGTGATGGAAAAACCGTATCAGCATCTCAATTTCTAAATACCTTTTTGTTTACTCCAGAAACACAATACAATATCGTTTCAAAACTAAGCGGAGGAGAACGTCGAAGACTATATCTTATGACTGTTCTTATGAAATCTCCTAACTTCCTTGTTTTAGATGAGCCGACAAATGACCTTGACATAATGACTTTAAATATCCTTGAAGATTTCTTAGATTCTTTTAGTGGTTGTCTTATTGTTGTATCTCATGATCGTTATTTTATGGATAAAGTAACCGAAAATCTGATGATTTTTGAAGGTAATGGTAAAATTCGTAACTTTGTGGGTAACTATACACAATATAGAAATAAATTAGACGAGGAAGAGCAAGAAAGAAGAGAGAAATTATCTGCTCCGATACCTCAACCTATAAAAATAAATAAAAAAGAAGAAAGCGGAAAAAAGCTTACTTTCAAAGAGAAACAAGAATATGAAGCAATAACAAAAAAAATTGCTGTTCTTGAAAAGACAAAAAAAGAGATAGAAGATTTATTGAGCAGAGGAACACTAAATACTCAACAAATAGAACAAAATTCTAAAAAATATAGTGAAATTTGTGAAGAGCTTGATAGTCAAGAAAATCGTTGGCTTGAACTCTCTATGATATAGATAATATGTTTAAATTTAAAACAAATTTTTTTGTAGCATTAAAACTTTCCTCTTCACATGAAGAACGGAAAAATAGCGTTATGGTTCGTGTAGCAACAATAAGTGTTGCTATATGTATCTGCGTTATGCTTCTTTCTACATTCATAATCCGAGGTTTCCAATCTACAATATCATCAAAAATCACAGGGCTTCTGTCTCATATTGACATAGTAGATTTTGCTAATAAATATTCTGATGAAAGTAAACCCGTAACAATAGACTTACCATATCTTAGTAAGATAGACTCTCTTCCTGCCGTAAAAAACATTTTCCCATATATTACTCGTGGAGGAATAGTAAAAAGCTCGACAGAACAACAAGGAATGTTACTACGTGGGTTTAATAATAGTTATGACACTACCCTTTTAAATTCGTATATTATTGAAGGTAAATTGCCTAATTTTGATTCTCAAAACAGCAAAAAAGAGATTCTTATTTCTAAGAAAATCGCTCAAAATCTAAATGTTAAAATTGGCGATAACTTAGAAATGCTTTTCATAGAAAAAATTCCTCTTCGTGATAAATTTAATATCGTTGGGATTTACGACACCTCTTTTAAAGAGTATGACGACATAAATATTATTACAAATATTCGTTATCTTCAAAGACTTAACAGCTGGAAAGAAAATCAAGCCTCAGGAATTAGTATTGAGCTAAATTCTTTAGATGATATAGATAGTGCCGATGACGAAATTTACGATATTATCTATAATAATCGTTCTGCCGAAACTTCCGAAATAACAGTATCTATAAAAGAGCGTTATGGCGAAATTTTTGAATGGTTAAAAATGCAAGATATCAACGAACGTATAATTATGATAATAATGGTTATAGTTTCTGCGTTTAATATGATAACAATGATGCTTATCATTATTTTACAAAAAACATCGATGATAGGAATTTTCAAATCATTAGGAATGAGAAACTCCACTATACGTTCTATTTTCATTATTCGATTAAGTAGAATAATGCTTTGGGGTCTCTTCTATGGAAATGCAATAGCTTTATTATTAAGCTATTTACAAATAAAGTTTAAATTTATAAAACTAAGCGCCGACAGCTATATGCTTAGTGAAGTGCCAATGTTAATAAATTTTAGTGATATTTTATTAATAAATATTGTTACCTTTATTGGCTTAACATTATTACAAATAATACCAACAATGCTTATTTCACACCTATCACCATACAAATGTTTAAAGTATGTTTCTGGTGTAAAATAGACTTCTAAAACCTAAAGAATATGAATAATTTTCAATTTCAAAACCCTACAAAGTTAATCTTTGGTAAGGGTCAGATAGAAAAGATAGCGAGAGAAATTCCTAAGTCAGCTCGAGTTATGATGACTTACGGCGGTGGAAGTATTAAGAAAAATGGTGTTTATGACCAAGTTAAAACTGCTCTCAAAGAACATAATGTAATAGAATTTGCAGGCATCGAGCCTAATCCGAAATATGAAACATTGATAAGTGCCGTAGCTTTAGCAAAATGTGAGAAGATAGATTTTCTTCTTGCTGTTGGTGGAGGTTCGGTAATTGACGGAACAAAATTCATAGCCCTTGCTATGAACTATGACGGAGAAAATTTATGGGATATAGTTATTAATCCTAAAATAGCGTCAAACATTAATCCTGCTCCTTTTGGTACAGTGTTAACTCTTCCTGCAACAGGTTCAGAAATGAATTGTGGAGCTGTTATCTCTAAAATAGAAACTTCCGAAAAATATGCTATTCACCATGAACATAATTTTCCACGTTTCTCTGTTCTTGACCCAGAGGTATGCTATTCTCTTCCCGAAAGACAACTTAAAAACGGAATTATAGATACTTATGTTCACGTTATGGAACAATATCTAACTTACCCAGCAAATGCTATGGTTCAAGATAGATTTTGTGAAGGAATACTTTTAACATTATTAGAAATAGCTCCAAAAATCATGGCTGACAATAAAAACTATGATTTAATGGCTAATTTTATGATGTCAGCAACAATGGGACTTAACGGTTTCCCTTCGATGGGAGTGCCTCAAGATTGGGCTACTCACATGATAGGTCACGAACTTACAGCTCTTCACTCTCTAGATCACGCAATGACTCTTGCAATAGTTGCCCCATATTTATATGATGTAATGAGAGACGAAAAACGTGGTAAACTTCTTCAATATGGAGAACGTATTTTCAATATTACAGAGGGAACAGAACAAGAGAAAATAGATAAAGCCATTTTATCAACAAGAGAATTTTTTGAATCTCTTGGAGTAAATTGCTCACTATCTGCAAATGGAGTAACAAAAGAAAGTATAGAAACGATAGTAAATAGATTTGCTGTACGTAAAGCAAAACTTGGTGAAAACAGCACCATAACAGCAGAAATTGTTAAACAAATTTTAGACAAAGCCTTCTAAATATATAGATACCAAAAATGGACAAAAGTAAAGATAAGATAAGAACAATGTTTGACGCAATAGCTCCTCGCTATGACCTCCTTAACCATCTCCTCTCGCTAGGAATTGATAAACGCTGGAGACGAGCAGTTGTTGCAAAAGTAAAAAAAGATGCTCCTGCCGAAATTTTAGACGTAGCAACAGGAACGTGTGATTTATCGATAGCCTTGGCAAAAGGTTGTCATGAAGCTCATGTAACAGCTATAGATCTTTCAAAAGAGATGCTTGAAGTAGGGAAAAAGAAAGTTGTAAAACAATCTTTAACAAAAAGAATGCACCTAAAACAAGAAGACGCTCTACATATGAGTTTCCTTGATAGCTCTTTTGATGTTCTAACTATTGCTTTCGGAATACGTAATTTTGAGAATATAGATAAAGGTTTAATGGAATTTAGACGTGTACTGAAAGAGGGTGCAAAAGTATATATTCTTGAATTTTCAAAGCCTAAGAAAAGCATTCTTTCAGCATTTTACATATTTTATTTTAAAAAAATATTGCCTTTGATAGGTAGACTTGTCTCTAAAAACAAAGGCGCTTACACATATCTTCCTGAGTCTGTTCTGAATTTTCCTTCGGGCGAAGAATTTAAGAAACATCTTAGTGATGCAGGATTTAGAGAGGTAAAATCTCGCACTATGACAATGGGAATAGTTACTTTATATTGGGCAACCGTTTAAACGAAAATTATGAAATTTAATATTCGCAAGATCAAAATAAAACATCTGATAGTTTTTGGAATGATAAAAAAAGCTTTTATCATCGCAACTATTTTATTTTTAAACTCTTCATGTGTAAAGCAATCCGATTTCGTTTTGAACTCTTATAATGGAATGAAAATCAAGAGTGCTTCACTTTCGGAAATAGGCGTAGATTTAAAATTTTCGGCAACAAACAATAGTTGCGCAACATTGAAAATAAAAGAGTCTTATGTTGAACTATTTACTGGAAACAATCAACCAATATGTAAAGTATATATCGAAGAACCTATAAAAATAGTTAAAGGAACTTCAGATTACAGATTACCTATACGAGTTGAAGTTAGAGGAGGAGTTTTAGGAGCAAGTAGAATTTTTAAATATCTAAATAAAAAACCAAATGATATTTATGCCAATGGAACATTAAAATTCAGACATGGCATAATCTCAAGAAAAAAAACTATTGAAAATTTACCTATAGGATATTTTCAAAACGTTTTAAAACAATTAGAAACCAAATAATTACTAAGAAGTGTTACGAATAACAATTTTACTAACCTCAATATTTGCTCTGACAAACGTATGTTTTGCATCAGAGACCGTAAATAAACCCAAAGTTATAATAAATGTCGTTGTTGATGCTATGCGTAACGACGATTTTATGCGATATGCAAAAAATTATTCAAACACTGGTTTTAATAAACTTATAAATAAAGGAGTGTATGCCACAAACGCTCATTATAGCAATATTCCTGCAAACACCATGGTGAGTGCGGCAACAATTATTACAGGTTCAAATCCTCGCCAACACGGTATTATCGGAAAAGAGTGGTATGCTAATGGTCAGAATTTTTTAACTATGGCTATTGATACCTCTCGAGAAATAACTTTTCCTGCACCCCTATATTCTATTATCGACAAGATAAAATATAACGATTCTGCATCAAAAGTAATTTCTATTGCGATAGATAAAAATACAGCTATAATTAGTGGAGATGCTACAACCGAGAGAGTTATATGGCTCGACAAAAACGACGGACAATGGAAAGAAGTTCGTGGCTTAGAAAAAGAACCTTGGTGGCTAACCATTTTAAATAATGGAAAAACAAAAAAACGTTACGACAATACTCCTTGGACTGCGACATATTCCAAAGAGGCATATATTAATCAAAACAGCTACAAACTATTTAAAAAAGATACTTCTAAAAAGTCTAAACACACAAAAACAATTACTCCCATAGAAGAAACTCCTTTTTGTAATAGTTATTTAAATGACTGTCTATCATCACTTTTCACATTTGATAAAATTGGGAAAGATACCGTTTGCGATTTTGTAACCATAAATTTAGGCTTTTCAAAATCGGTGTATGAAAAATATGGAGCAAAAAGCATTGAGACAGAAGATATGTTTTATAAAATAGACAAAGAAATTTCAAGACTTATTAATATGCTCGACCATGAAGTTGGTAAAGACGAATACCTTTTGATTTTTACTTCTGCATCGGGAATGTCCGACGGAACAAGTAAAAATGAAGGAGGCGTTTTCAACCAAACAAAAGCACACGTACTTGTTAACGCATTTCTTAGTGCTCAATATGGAGTAGATAATTGGGTTAGTGGCTATAAAAATAATGAGATATATTTTAACCATAAAACCATATATCGCCGAAAAGTTTCTTTAGAAGAACTACAAAACGCTGTAGCAAATTTTATAATAAAATTTAATGGCGTAGAAACAGCATATACAGCAACGTCTCTTACTAGAACAAGCTATTATAATGGCATCGACAAACGAATTTATAACTCATTCAACTTTATAAATTCTGGAGATGTTATTGTTGTTTTAAAACCAAATTGGTTATCTGTTGTAAATTCAGATTTCAGCAAAAACAGATGTGGAAATATCGCACCGTGGGAAAATATTGTTTCTGTACCTCTACTTATTTATGGTAAAGGAGTGAAACACAAAACAATAAGAGCAAAAATAGATATGACCGATATAGCACCAACTATCGCAGAGATAATGGGTGTATCACGCCCCGAAAAGGCTATAGGGAACAGTTTTACAAACAACATTTACAATTAAATTATGACTATCAATCAGATACAAGACGAAATTATCGAAGAATTTGAAGAATTTGACGATTGGATGGATAAATATAGCTACATCATCGAACAAAGTTCTATACTTGAAACTCTTCCTGAGAAAGCTCGAAACGACAGCAATCTTATAGATGGATGTCAGTCAAGAGTATGGATTACCGCCGAAAATAGTAATGGCATAGTAACTTACCATGCAGACAGCGACGCTATTCTTGTTAAAGGACTTATAGCTCTATTAATGAGAGTATTAAACGAACAACCTGCAAAAGATATAGCTACAGCAGATTTATATTTCATCGACAAAATAGGAATGAAAGAGAACCTTTCTCCTACCCGTGCAAATGGATTTTTATCGATGATAAGACAAATGAA
The DNA here is from genome assembly GCA_015222165.1 of Bacteroidota bacterium. Taxonomy (GTDB): domain Bacteria; phylum Bacteroidota; class Bacteroidia; order Bacteroidales; family Rikenellaceae; genus JADFUS01. The sequence continues at coordinate 1,014 of JADFUS010000020.1, read as the reverse complement.
ACTTTATGCTATAGAGATTATTGAAAACCTGTAAAAAATAGAAAAAATGACACCACAAGAAATTTTAAAAGTCGAAGAAAATATAGTCGAAGCATTAAAAACTGTTTACGACCCTGAAATTCCTGTTAACGTTTATGATTTAGGAATAATCTATGATATAGAAGTACTTTCATCAGGCGAGACAAATATAGTAATGACTCTTACAGCTCCAAATTGCCCTATGGCAGATGAAGTTATGCAAATGATAAAAGACGCTACGCAAAGTGTTGAAGGAGTCTCAAAAGCAAACGTAGAACTTGTTTTCGAACCACAATGGGATAGATCTATGATTTCTGACGAAGCCCTTTTAGAATTAGGCTTATTATAAAAAAAATATTATGAAAGAAGAGATAGCAAAAGCAATAGAAGTTTTAAAAGCAGGAGGAATTATTCTCTATCCTACAGATACAGTTTGGGGAATTGGTTGCGATGCAACAAACTATGAAGCTGTACAAAAAGTTTACGAGTTAAAGAAGAATGAAGATAAAAAAAGCATGCTTGTACTCGTTGAAAATCTTGATAAGGTGATGCTTTATGTAGATAAAGTGCCATCTGTTGCATGGGATATTTTGGAACTTACAGAAAAACCTACAACGCTTATTTTACCAAATGCAAAAAATGTTGCCAAAAACATTATCCCTGAAGAAGGAACACTAGGAATAAGAATTCCTAATCACGAATTTTGCAAACAACTTCTTTTTAAATTCCATAGACCGTTGGTTTCAACATCTGCAAATATTTCGGGAACTCCTGCACCAAAAAAATTAAAAGAAGTTTCAAAAGAAATTATTGATGGTGTGGATATGGTTATAAACACAAAATTTGAAGGACAACCTACAAATAGACCTTCTTCAATCATTATGCTTGACACTAATTCAAGAGTTAAAATAATACGATAAAGATGATTATCACGCCCATTCAAATACGTTTTTCAGATATTGATATGCTTCACCACGTGAATAATATAGCTATGAT
>JADFUS010000019.1 GCA_015222165.1 Bacteroidota bacterium | reverse complement strand
TAAGAGACAGTTCAAATATAAAACAATATCTTTGTATAGCAAAAATTATATTCAAAAATTATGGAAAATAAAATAAAAAACATTTTAACAACAGTAATCCACCCAGCTCAAAAGGGAGATATTGTTTCTCTTGGTATGGTCAAAAACATCAAGGTTACAGATGATGAGGTGATGATTATTGTTCAGCTTAGTAGAGTTAAAGATCCTTTTGCAAAGAAAATGAAAAGGGAGATTGAGGCAGCTATTTTAAGAGTTTTTCCTCAATATAACGAAAAAATAAACGTAATAGTCAAAGAGGCAGAGGCTAAAGTACATCCAAAATTAGAAGTTTTGATGCCTGAAACTAATAAAATCAAAAAAATTGTTGCAGTTTCTTCTTGTAAAGGTGGAGTTGGTAAATCTACTATTACTGCGATGACAGCGATGGCTCTATCTAAAAAAGGTTATAAAGTAGGTATTATAGACACAGATATTTATGGTCCTTCAATGCCGAAGATGTTTGATTTAGAAGGTTTTAAACCTATGGCTGTTGAGGTTGGAGATCGTCAACTTATGGTTCCAGCAGAGTCTATGGGCATAAAAATAATGTCGATAGGGTTCTTTATAAATCCAACAGATGCTTTAGTTTGGAGAGGTCCTATGGCTACAAATGCTTTAAAACAACTTATAAATCAAACAAAATGGGATAGTCTTGATTATCTTCTTATCGATCTTCCTCCAGGAACAGGTGATGTTCACCTTACAGTGCTTGGCGAGTTGAAAGTTAATGGAGCTATAATCGTGAGTACTCCTCAGTCTATAGCTATTGCCGACGTTGTTCGTGGTATAGAGATGTTTAACAAAGAAGGAATTAAAGTTCCAATTTTAGGACTTGTAGAGAATATGGCGTGGTTTACTCCTGCCGATGCTCCAGAGAAAAAATATTATCTTTTTGGTAAAGATGGTTGTAAAAATCTTGCCGAAGAGAGAGATCTTGCTCTTTTATCTCAAATACCTTTGGTAATTGAAGAGGGTGAAAAAACAGATAGAGGTGCTTTATCTTTTGATAATGCTATTCTTAACGAGTGTTATAATGATATTGCTCAGACAATTATAGACAAAATATAAAAACAAGTAGGCAAGAATATGTTATATAATTTAGGAATGTTTCTTCTTAATTCTGCTATAAAAATAGCAGCGCCATTTAATCCGAAAGCTAAATTATGGTGTAAAGGAAGAGAACATTTACTTGAAAAAATTGAAACCGCTATGCTCTCTGTAAAAGGGAGGGTAGTGTGGTTTCATTGTGCTTCGTTAGGTGAATTTGAACAAGGTAGACAGCTTATAGAGGATTGGAAAAAGAGACATGAAAATGATACTATTGTACTAACATTTTATTCGCCTTCTGGCTATGAAATGCGTAAAGATTACAAAGGTGCAGATTTTGTTTACTATCTTCCTTTGGATTCAAGCTCTAATGCTCAGCGATTTGTGAAAGCTTTAAATCCAAAATACGCTTTTTTTATAAAATATGAATATTGGAATAATTATCTTCGTGAGCTTAAAAATAATGGTACTAAAACTTATTTAGTTTCGGCTATTTTTAGAAAAAACGATTTGTTTTTTAAATCGTATGGCAATTTCCATCGTTCTATGCTTTTGTATTTCGACAATTTATTTGTTCAAAATGAAGAGTCAAAACAATTGCTTTCAACAATAGGTATAAACAATGTAAATGTTTTTGGAGATACTCGTTTTGATAGGGTTTATAACATTATTTCACAAACTCGAAAACTCGAAAAAATAGAGGCTTTTGCCGAGGGTAAAGAGGTGTTTATTTGTGGTAGCTCGTGGCCTAAAGATGATGAAATAGTAGTTTCACTTATAGAAAAATATAAGGATATTAGTTTTATTATTGTTCCTCACGAAATAGGTGAAGCAAAAATAGTTGCGTTAGTAGAAAAAATTTCCAAATTAGGCAGAGAGTGCGTTCGTTATAGTAAATGCGAAAAAATTGAGAATTATCGCTCTTCGTCTGTAGTTGTTGTTGATGTCATAGGCATCTTATCATCAATATATAAATATGGTCGTTATGGCTATATCGGTGGTGGATTTGGTGTAGGAATACACAATACTCTTGAAGCAGCAACATTTGGGTTACCTTTAATATTTGGTTCAAATTACAAACGTTTTGATGAAGCAGTTAGTCTTGTAAAGCTCGGTTCTGCCCAGCCTATCAACGGTTTTGAGGAAGCATCGAAGTGGCTTGAAACTATGCGTAAAGATAAGGAGTTATACGAAAAATTATCGAAAAAATCTGCAGAGTTTGTAGAGAAAAATATAGGTGCGACATCAAAGATATTTAATTTTATAGAAGAATAAAGAGTGAAAAAAATTATTACTATTATTTTAGTATCTTTTTTTTCTGTTATAACTTATGCACAGGAAAAAAAGACCGATTTAGATAAAAAAGAGAGACCAGAAGTAGCTAAAAGTTCTCAATTAAAGAGTATTGAGAAGTTGAAAAAAAATAGACTTTCATTACATGTTAGTAAAAATACACTCTGTTTAAATTCGGGTAAATATGGTTTTATTTCAGGTTTAGGATATCAACATTATTTTTTTAAAAAGTTGTATTTTTTAACAGATTATACTTTTTTGTATAATGATGTTACAGAAGATTTTAGTGAGAATGGATTGGTGAGTGTTGATTTACAAGAGCATCTTTTTGTAGCAGGTTTAGGTTATGATATTTTAAAAACAAAAAGAAATCGTATTTATATATCTATGGCTGTAGGTTGTAGTTATCAACAATTTAATAAAGAAATATTAAGAGTAGATACTTTTACGGGTATTGAAGATGTAAGGGAAAATAAATGTAGTTTTGCTTACTCTCCATCGTTAGGTTATTCATTTTATGTCAAAGATTATTTTGATGTTGGGGTAAATTTAATGGGACATTTTATTAAAGATGATTGGGCTTATAGTTTAAATTTCACAGTTGGATATAATTTTTAACTTTAACAAAATATGTTTAAAAAGAATTTAGTTTTATGTTGTTTATTGCTTTTGCCTTCGTTCCTTTTGGCTCAGCAAACAGCAAATCAAGAGTTAACTTTTGGGGCTTATGCTCCAAGAACTATGATGCATAGCTATAATACCATGCGAGAAGCAAAGGCAGAAAAGCGTGCAGATAGAGAGTGCTATTTAGAAAATTCTAATTCTTGGAACTATATAACACTTAATAGTTTAACAGATTTTACTCCAAAATTACTTGCTGATAATTCAGAGGGTTGGAAAACTGTTAATGGTAAAATTATGCCCACAGCGAAAGGTGATGGAGTGATGGTTTATCGTACACAAATTACTCTTAAAAAGATATCTTCTTTTAGGCAAGTTTTTCTTTATGTTGGCAATGCAAGTGCATTAAGTGAAATATATGTTAATGAAAAATTAGCAGGAAAATCTTTTGACTCAAATTCTCCTACAGAATACGATATAACATCTTTTGTTAAGGAAGATTTGAATATTATTACCATAGTTTGTTACGGAAGTTCTAAGAAGAGTAAAATTGCAGAACTTTATAGCGATACAGTTGGTGTTCAGGGTGATATATATGCTTATACAAAAGATAAAGTACATATTTTTGATATAGAAAATCTAGTAACAATATCTAGAGATAGTGTTCAAGCTGTTGTAGAAACAAAAGTTATTGTAAATAGTTTCATGCTTAATAAAAAGGAATTTCGTATAGATTATTCTTTATATTCTCCTTTTGGTGAGAGGGTAGAGAATGGATATGTAGATTCCGATATTGAAATGAAAAATAAATTACCTTTTTCTTTTTCTATGAATATAAAAGAACCATTATTGTGGAGTTCCAAAAATCCAGATATTTATACTTTATATATAAGTATAATTCATAGAAATAGAGTTTTGGAAGTTGTTAGGCGAGATATTGCTATTACAAATATCGAAGTTTCTGAAAAACAACTTGTTGTAAATGATGAAATTCAGAAAATTGTTGCAGTAAATTATACTCCTAAAACTACATTAACTTTAAAAGAGGCTATTTTTGAAATGCAACAAATAAAGAGTATTGGTGTAAATACACTTATTTGTAGCTCTCCTATGAATGAAAATCTTCTTATTGGAGCTGATAGAGCGGGTTTATACGTTGTTACTCCTATAAATATTAACAATAGCTCTTCAGGTGCAGATTTGTCTGTTGGCGGTTCTCTAGCGAATTCTCCAGAGTGGTTAGCAGTTCATCGTCAACGTGTAGAAAATTATATTTGTCGTCAGAAAAGTCACCCTTCAATTATTGCTTGGTCATTAATTGGTGGTGGAGCAAATGGATACAATATATATGAATCATATTTATACGCTAAAAAATTAGATGTAAATCGTTCAATAATAAATAAGTTTGCAGATGGTGAATGGAATAATGATATTATATTTGAAATAGAAAAAAATATTGTTGGCGAGTGGAAAGATGGCGATTTATTAACTTCTAAAGGAACTCTTTCTGCAAAGGCATATAAACTTATGGAAACTCAATCACCAATATACGTTAGGAAATTAGAGCAAGATGGCGATTTATTTAAAATTATAAATAATACGGAAAAAGATTTTCCAGCAGGTGCTTTACTTTATCGTCTTTCAGTAAATGATATAATCATAAAAGAGGGCGTTAATGCTTATCCTATTTCTGCAAAAAGTGCAACAGAGATGCGAGCGTCAACCTCAAAAGTAGTTCCTATGCATTATCAGATAAAATATGGTCAGGAGCTTCGTTCCAATCGTAAATTTAAGCTTGATTTTTATGTTAATGGTCAATTGTTAATGCATTATATTTTATAAAATATTTTACTCTTTATTATATGTATTTTTAATAATAATGAACAATTAAAATGTTCATATTGTCTTATTTGTGTCCGTATCTTCCATTTTTGTGTATAAAAACAGAAGATCATAATAATATTAACAATATTATTATGATCTTTAAGTTGTAGTGACATTTCAAGGTTAAATAGATTACCCATTATCCCATTATATTTGAATTTTGAGCTGGTATTATGCAATAATATCTAATATATATATTATAAAAATACGTACAATTTATTTTACATAAACCCTAATTAAATCCCTAATTTATGAAGAAAACATTACTTTTTGCCACAATGTTGGCGATGGCGACTTTTAGTAGTTGCATGAAAGACAAAGAAATCGTTGGTGTAACTCATGACACCGATGCTATTAGCTTTAATGCTGTTATGAATTTATCAACCAAGGCTAATGTTACAGATGAATATTTTTATTTTAATTCATTTGGAGTTTTTAGTTATCAAACAACTGAAAATTATTCGGGTGAAACTGATTTAGGAATTGCAAAAATGAATAATATAGCAGTTAGTAAAGAAGCTTGGTCAGAATGGAGTTTTGAAGGAAGTTATTTTTGGCCAAAAATAACAGAAAAAATGCATTTTTTCGCTGTATCACCAATTCAAGATGTAGCTTTTGTTAAAACTTCTGCTGTTAAATTTCCAAATTTCGAATACGCTGTTAAAAATAGCGTCTCAGAACAAGAAGATCTTCTTGCTTCAAGTTCATTAAATCAAACAAAAAAAACAAATAGTGGAGTAGTAAAATTAGACTTCAGACATATTTTGTCACAAATAAATTTATCTTTTAAAGGAGATGAAGAAGGTTTTGTTTATACTGTTAAAAAAGTAGAAATAAAGAATATTAAAAGTAACGGAATATATACTTTTTCTGATAATAATTCTGGATCATGGAGTGATAGCGAAACATCATCAAAAACTGATTATGAATTTCTTCTAGATAATTTTACAGTTTCTAATGTTATTAAAGAGATTAATGATAAAGAAAAATCACTAATTCTTATGCCTCAAACAACAGCTGATGATGCGAAAATAGTGGTTACATATTCTGTAATACAAAGTGAATCAAATACAGAGGTTTTTGATGGTACAAAAGAGATAGATATATCAGGTAAAACATGGACTAAAAATTCAAATGTTTGTTATGAATTAACACTTCCATCTTGTGGTAAATCTATTGCATTTAATGTTTCGATTTCAGAATGGGATAGTCAAACTACAGAAGAATTATCTTTTTTGGATATAAGTGAATCTGAGCTTACAATTCCTTTAGGAGAAGTAAAAACATTAACAGCTAAAATAATACCTTCTAGAGATCCTGAAGATTTTATTAATTATGAATGGTCAAGTGATAATGAAGAAGTTGCTACTGTTGATTATAATGGAAACGTTACAGCTCTTAAAATGGGTTCAGCTAATATTACAGCACAAGTAATGTTATTTCACCCAGAATTAGGAGAAGAAGAAAGAATGGAAGCAACTGCTAAATGTACTGTTACTCAGGCTGACAAAATAAGTTTTAATGATGTCGAATTTGAAAAATTAATATTAAATTATTCTCCTACTATAGATATTGATGGTGATGGAAAAATTTCTATAAGTGAAGCATCTAAAGTATCTGTGTTAGATATTAGAGAAGGTAAATATGAAAACATTGAAGGAATAGAACGTTTCCCTAATCTTACGGTGTTAAATTGTTCTCGTACAGATAATCTTACATCTGTAGATTTAACTGCAAACACAGAATTAACATATTTGAATTGTGAGAGTTCTGGAATTACAGATCTTAATATAAGCGCAAATACAAAATTGAAAAAAGTATTTTGTAGTTCTACAAAAATTAAAGGATTAGATTTAACTAATAAAGCCGAATTAACAAAATTAGATTGTTCAAGGACTTTAATGGAAAGTATTAATTTAAATGATAATATTTTATTAGATACTTTAGAATGTAATTCTACTATTATTCCGGATCTTGATTTAAGCAATAATACGGCATTAAATTATTTATCTTGTGGTGATACAAAAATTGCCGAACTTGATTTAAGCAGTAATAAGTCTTTAGTAACGTTGAGATGTTCTAATATAGAAATTACGGAGCTTGATGTTAGCAATAATACAGAATTAACATTGTTGTATTGTTCTAATAAAAAAATTATAGAGCTTGATGTTAGCAATAATACAAAATTACAATTGTTGGATTTAGATGACACAGGAATTACAGAGATTAACGTAAGTTCTAATATAGCATTAACCAATTTAGATTGTAAAAATGTGGCAATTACAGAGATTGATTTAAGCTCAAATACTTTGTTAACAGCTTTTTGTTGCGAGGGTGCTAGTCTTACAGAGGTTGACCTAAGCTCAAATACGGAACTATGGCATTTTAATTGTAAAGGTACGCCTATTACCTCTATAAATTTTGGTACAATTAGTAAATTATCTAATTTTGATTGCGGAGGAACTCAAATATCAGAAATTGATTTAAGTCTTAATCAAGGTTTAACATTTTTTAAATTTGAAAATAGTCCAAATTTAAAAACTGTATATGTGTGGGCTGATTTTAAACTTCCATTTTTTTGGAAAGAAGTAGAAGGTGTTAGCTATGTTGAAAAAATAAATTAAAAATAAAGAAAATTACGAAATAGAAATATACTATTAATTTATATTATAAAACCCAATTAAAAACCCAATTATGAAGAAAACGTTACTCATTGCCTCAATTGTGGCAATGACATCTTTCAGCAGTTGTTCGAAAGATGAAATCGTTAGTGTCAATCAAGATTCTAACAAAATGGAATTTAATGCTTATGCAGGTTCCGCAACAAAAGCAATTGTAACAGTTAAAGAAAATTTTCAAAGTTTTAACCTTTATGGTTTTCAAACAACTGAGGAATTCTCAGGAAATGCTCCTTTGACAGATGCTTACATTAACAATGAATTATTCACAAAAGAAAATTCATCAAGTCCTTGGGAGCACGAAAAAGAATTTTTCTGGTCAGTTGAACCAAATGACAGAATGCAGTTCTTTGGAGTCTCTGAGCCAATTACTTTAGTAACAACAGGTAACTATCCTTCTTTTGGATATGCTATTGATGTAGATTTAACAAAACAAGAGGATTTCATGGTTTCTGTACTATTAAACCAAACAAAACCAGCAAATGATGCAAAAGTATCTTTAGATTTTGATCACGTTCTTTCACAAATTAATTTTTCTTTAAAAGGAGAAAGTACAGGTTTTAATTACGCTGTAACAAAAATTGAACTTTTAGATGTAAATTCTCAAGGGATATATACATTTAATAATGATGAATCTTTAGGAGCATGGAGCGAGCAAAAAGAAGTTCTATCTTATGGTTTCGATTTGTCAAATGTTGTGGTTGATGGAACTAACGTAACAGAAATCAACGATAAAATAATGATGCTTCTTCCACAGACACTTCCTGCAGATGCAAAAATTAAAGTTACATATTCTGTAAAACAAGAAGGAAGAGATTCTAAAATATTTGACGGTTCAAAAGAAATTTCTCTTGCTTCTAGAGAATGGGAAAATAATACAAGAACTCGTTATACATTAACATTACCTACAGGTGCTAAAGAGATGACTTTTGACACAAATATTGGTAATTGGGAATATGATACTGATGAAGATTTATCAATTTTTGAAATTAATAAAAAGGAAACTATAATTTTTCAAGGAACAAAAGAAATTTTAACAACAAATTTAACTCCTGCAGATGGAAGTGTTATCTACACTTGGTCGAGTAGTGATGAAGCTGTTGCTTTAGTTAATGAAACTGGAGAAGTTACTGCTGTTGCAGGTGGTGTTGCTGTAATTTCAGTAGATGCACTAGATGCATTTAAAAAAGTATTTGCAAAAGCTACATGTAAAGTTACTGTTAATGGTGATATTCCTTTTGAAGATCCTAAATTTAAATCAGCAATATTGAATAAATATCCTTCTGTTGATGTTGATAAGAATGGTGAAATTTCTTTATCTGAAGCTTTGGCTGTTACGGAGTTAGAATTAGAAGAAGATTTTAGTAGTATTAAAGGAGTAGCTTATTTCAAAAATCTTACTTTATTAAATTTTGGTGGTTCGTCTGTAACAGAATTTGATGTAAGTGAAAATCTTGCTTTACAAACATTAAAATTTTATGATACATCAGTTGAAAATTTTGATGTAACAAAAAATACTGAATTAACATATTTAGATTGTGGTGAAACACCTATAAAAACCATTGATGTTTCTAAAAATTTAAAATTAAAAGAGTTGTCGTGTGGTCAAATGGCTGAACTTACTGCTCTTGATGTAACTAATAATGTTGCTTTAACTACATTGTATTGTTCAGATTCTGAAGGAATTACTTCTATTGATGTTAGTAAAAATACATTATTGACTTATTTGCAATTACAATTTATGGGATTGACATCTCTTAATGTTGAAGCAAATACTTTATTAACAGAGTTGAATTGTGAGGAGAATAAAATAGCATCTCTTGATGTTACTGCAAATACGTTATTAACAAAATTGAGCTGTAGTAGTAATAAAATCATATCGCTTAATGTTACTGCAAATACTTTATTAACAGATTTGAGCTGTAGTCATAATAGTATTTTAGCTCTTGATGTAACGGATAACGTAGCACTGGCAAATTTGGATTTTTCTAACTGTTCTTTATTAACTGCTGTAACAGGACTAAATAATAAATCTGATTTAAAAAATATATATTTGACTGGAAATGTTTTATTAAAGAATATAGATTGTAGTCAATGTCCTTTGTTAAGTTTAGTTAAATGTTCTAATAGTTCTGTTTTAGAGTCTGTTAAGTTAGGTGGTTGCACAGAATTAACTCATCTTTATCTTAATGATTGTAATTTGACAGGTGAATTGGATATATATTATAATGAAAAAATTAATTATTTCAATTGTCTTAATAATCCTTTGTTAAAATCTTTATTAGTATGTTATAATTTAAAAGATGGAGTTCCTGCTAAATGGGAATATGATAGAGAAAATGTTACAATTAGTACAATTGAATAATATATATATATAATTAAGAAAGGGTCTAAATCGTATTTAATACGATTTAGACCCTTTTATTTTAGAATAAACAATAATTCTATTTAACGTTTTTCTTTAGATTGTCGCTTATTATTTTCTTAAGCTTAAGTGTATTATCTTGTGTTACGTTACGCTTATTTGGTTTATATAAGTTTTTGTATTTACAAGGTACTAGCTTATAGTCTAAGTTGTCAATATTCCCTTTAATATCAAGTCCTAGTCTTATTGGAAGTGGGCATTTTGTTACCGAAACATGATAGTCGAAAGACATATCTAGATTGTGTCGTCCCGATAATACAGCTTGCCATCTGTCCATAGAAACAAGGAAAGGATAAATATCTATCTCATCTCTGAAAATTGTCATCTCAACACTTATGCTATCAACTTTATTTTTAGCTTTTTTGCTAAACATTAGTTTTTTAGACATTGTAGAGAATGTGTCATTATCAAATAAAATCAAATCTTTTCCTTCAATAGCCGCTGCTGCACGAAGAGTTGAAACCTTAATATCGTAATTAGATTTCATATAAGTCTCGGCGGCAAAATGGAATTCTGCTTTGCCATCAAAGGCTTTAAGCATAGGAACCATAGTATCAATATCGGGAATCATTTTTATCATTTTTTCGATATCAATATTCAAAAGGTGAAAATCAAAACCTGCAAATAGATGATTACGACGGTCAGAACGATAAAGAGCTGTAAGTTGCATCTCTGCGGCTTCAGAAGTGAAACCAACTTGTTTAAGGATTAAAACACCATCTTTAATAATTAGCGTCCCAGCAATGTCATCTACGTTAGTATCTTCGTAAACGGCGTGGCTTACATCTGTGTTTATAGTTATAAATACACCTTTAGGAACCATAAATGGATTGTCTTCAACAGTATCTTTACTGTTAATAGCAGTGTCTTTGATAGGTTCTGAAATCTCAGTAGAATCGTTACCAATTCCATTTACCATATCCATTAATTCGGTTATATTTGTTTTGTCGGAAGTGAAATTAACTTCTCCCACAAGCAATCCTTTATTGTCTATGTATTCTGAAATGTTTGAAATATTTCCTTTAAGTCCAAAATCCGATTCGCCTATTATAACTCTACTATCATTTATATCTAGTGAATTATGGTCTAAAGCAAGATTGATAGTTGGTATATCTATCTCTTTTTTTAAAGAATTAGTTTTAATAATCCAATTTTTAAAATCTGCGGTGATAATAGGATTCCATATTAAAATATCCGAAGTTTGTTTAGGATTATACTCTACACTTGCCAATAAATCAATATTCTCAGCTTTTACGTCCATATCACTAGTTGATAGTGCTATAGAATTACTTTTGTAGCTACATTCTAATCCAATTTCTCTTTTGTCGAATTTTGAAGGGTATATAAAAGCCTCGCCTTTTAAGAAATTTGTTGATACATTCATATCATCTACAGAAGCAGTTAGATTTCCTAATTTATATTTGCAAATAGCTCTTGCCATTTTTGTAGTATCCATAAAATCTCCTAATCTGATATTTAAATCTAAATCTATCATAGAAGAATTTATGTTGTTTCCCATTTTACAAATTATGTTTTCTCCGTTAATATGGGTTTCTACAAGTTCCTTAAATTTCTTATTTCTTAGAGAGCTTGGTGTTTTTATGGTAATTTCCATTTTTGGCGATTCTATGTTTATAGTATCGGCATAAGTGGCATTAAAATTACTTAAATTAATTTTTCCTGAAGAGTAAATCTTTTGTAAATTTAAGTTTACAGCATCATCAACTTTAAATTTAGCCGTTAAGTTTGCTTTTGCTTTACCAGCTATTTTAACATCTAAATCTTTAGGAATAATTCGTTGAAGTTTAGTAAGGTTAAGGTTAGATTTTATGTTGAAATTGCATAACATAGTGTTCATAAAATCATTTACAGTTCCTTTTACGTCAAAAGTACTTGAACAAGCAGAAGCTGTAAACTTGTTTATCTTAGCTACAGATATCTCTCCTTTATTAAGGTTTATAGAGGCATCTGCGTCAAGTTCAATCTTTTGAATATCGCAAGGTATTTCAGAGTGTCGAAGGTTTCCATTGTTATATTTTAAGTTTACATCAACCTTAGGCATCAAAGAATCGTTAAAAATACCTTTTGCAGTACCTTTAATTTCCGAAGAGCCTTTAATATCAATACCTTTTAGCATATCAGAAAAAGGAGCAGGCACAAGAGTCAAAACAGAAGGGATATCCCATTTGTTTGTCTCAAAAGCCATATCCATACCTATATCTCCATTATTCTTCAATTCTCCCCAGCCATTAAATTCTATTTCTTGTTTTTCAAAATTTAATATAGCTTTTTTAATTAAGAAATGTAGTTTATCAATATCTCCGTCAAAAGGAATTTTAAAGTTTAAAGCGTTATCTTTTAAGTATTTGACATTGTCATAAGCTACGTTAATATGTGGAAGATATATTTCCGTAGTACCTTTAGCATTCTTATTTTTATAGATTGTGTTGAATGTGAAAAAAGTACTTTTCATGTGAGATTCTATTTTTATAGAATCTTCAATAGAAACATAAACACTATCTAAATACATTTTTAGATTTGCTTTACCCTCATCTTCTACTATATTTCCGTCAATATCGATATTGCAATTATATAAAATAGCTTTTAACATTGATTTGTCATCAAGATAATTAACATTTAAATTTTCAATGCTAATTCCCTCTAAATCTATGTTCTTATATGGCATTTCAAAAGCTGTATCTTCCTTTTTTTCTTTTGTTTTTTCATCAGAAAAAGAGTTTAATATAACGTCTAAATTGCTATTTCCTAAACTATCTGTATAAATATTTGCTCCGACATTTTTCAAACTTAATTCATTAAGTTCTACTTCATCATCAAATAAAAATTTCGATAAATTTATAGATGCGGAACATTCTCCTATATATGCTATAGTGTCAAATTTTTCTTTTTCAATAGAGTTTACAAGGCTTAATTTGTCTATTTTTAAACAAAATTTTGGAAAAGTGCTAAAGAATGTAAGATTGACAGTATCAACGGCAACTTCGCAATTTAACATTTTTGATGCTTGTTTTTTTACTATAGGGGTCAATTTTTCGGGAGTAAGAACCACCCATAAAACAACCGATATGGCAATAAGAACAACCCCAATCAATGATAGAATGGAAATTCCTGCTATTTTATATGATTTTCTCATAGCTAAATTTATTTAACTTTTGTGAAAGAAAACATTTTATTTGTAAAGTCTTTATATTGCAATTTTGTAGAAGTCAGTAAAACTAAAGTGTATTGTTTAGGTACTGCTTGATCTCCGCTTTCCATGATATGAATATGTATAAGATTACTTTGATCAACTTCCCACTTAAATTTTTGACCTTCAGCTTCTGTTGTATCGTCTCCAGTATCCCATGTTACACCAGTATGGTTTGAGTCATAGCGATAGTTGTCTGTTCCACTTGTTATTGTTGATGGACGTTCCCATTTTCCAATAATTAAAGTTTCGTCGAAAGATCCCGTTGTTTCATCTTCTAGAGTACAAGAGTTTAATCCTAAAACTAACATCAATATTGACATTAGTAGTAAACTTAGTTTGCTTTTTTTCATAATCTTTTATAGGTTAAATTTTTAAGTATATATGATACAAATATACTGTATATCTTTAATATTT
>JADFUS010000018.1 GCA_015222165.1 Bacteroidota bacterium | reverse complement strand
CTCTAAACCCTACCCTTTTATGCTCACGAAACGAAAACGACCGAACTGACGAAATATCATTAAAAAAATGTCGGATAAAAAAGAGATAGAAATTAATTGAAACTCTACTCCCTCACTTCAAAAATATTATTAGTAACATCTATTAATTATGAACTACAGAACAGAACAAGTCAAATATCAATGAAGAAACAAATTACACAGCTTTAAAACCAGTAAAAAAACGAATATAATTAACTTAATCACAATTTTAAAAAAACATCATGGCAAATATTTGTATATTTTTTTACACAGAAACAAGTAACAAAAAGAATTAAGAAAGAGAGAAAAACAAAAACTAATCGTTTGCTCTCTCCCTTTCTTAACTTCTATACATATAAAAAATATTGCAATTTTATATATACTATTTATTATCGTTATTAAAACTAAAACTTAGCTTTTTAAGCTTTCCAAAATTATCTTCTACATAAATATCAATTTTTTGTGAGTCTGTTGTATGGGACGTATAATACAATCTAAATTTTCCCTCCTCTATAAAATAATAATCATTTGGTAAAAAGACAATGCCATTTTCCATTTTTAATGTCCCAACTCCTTCTGGCTGAAAATAACGTATAGTATAATTAGTATCTACATAATCGCCAGAACTTTTCAACTCACAGCGTATTTCTGCTGTTTCACCCTGCTTAATTTTAGTTTGTACTGGCATTATTTCTACTAAAAATTCATATCCTTTTTGAATCTCTATTTTCTCATCACATGAAGAAAAGGTTATGACAGCTAACAATATTGCTGTTAATATTTTTATTGTTCTCATAAATAATAATTAGTTTATTATAAACTTCAATCCTAAGCCTATTTGTGTATGAAATTTTCCTATGGAGCTTCCAAAAAGGATACGCTCCCTTGCATTAACAAGAAGAACAATCTTATCTGAAATGTAGTTTTCTATTTCAAAAGTTATAGCTCCACCATAAAGAAAAGCATCGTTATTCATTAATGTAGCACCATCATAAAGCAACTTTTCACCCCAATTGCTTGTTTCATATCCTAATAATTCCGAACCTCCAATACTTAAAAAAAACATTTTTCGTGGGTCAGAAAGAAACATATAATAATATCCTGCTTCTGCTGTAAATTGACTTTTTGGTAACATCAACTCTTTATAAGCATACTCTTTTTGAAGATACTCCATTCCAAAAATCCATCTATTTTTATGCATGGTATAAGAAGACAGAGCCAATCCTGTATAAAAATTTTTAAGATTTGTAAAACCATTTACTATTCCTCCTCGAAGTTCTAAACCTTTCATTTTAGGTAAATAACGCTGAGCATTTGCTTTAGTGACACTTATACTAATAAGCATCACTAAAACTAAAA
This sequence comes from Bacteroidota bacterium, assembly GCA_015222165.1. GTDB lineage: Bacteria > Bacteroidota > Bacteroidia > Bacteroidales > Rikenellaceae > JADFUS01. The sequence continues at coordinate 25,145 of JADFUS010000018.1, read as the reverse complement.
ATAACTTTTTCATATCTATTTAATTCTAAGTTGGTCAATAACTTCTGCTCTTTCAATATCAGAGTTTTCAATAATAAAACTTTGATGTCTACCTCCGCTTTTCTCGTGCATCTGCACCACCAATTGCTTATCATCTGGAATAGTAAACTTATTCATTGTAAACACTGTACGTTCTCTCTTTTTTCCTGCCACGTGTGTAGCATAATTATAAGCACGAAGTGGAAAAATTATCTGCTCCTGTATCGCTGTACGCTTAACCACCTTTTTATCAACTATTTTAAAGGTTATAAAATCTACATCATAAGGAACATTTGTTTGATTTTTTATTTCAGTATGAAAATAAAGTAATCCATTATGCGTATAGATTCCTTTTAAAAGATACTGAATACCAAAACGCTTACAACCGATATGCTTTATCTCTTTGTTATTTTCTTTATAAATTGAATTCATTATTATATGTACGAGTTTTGGCGATTCACTTCCAAGCTCTGTTAAATAAACCTCTAATGCGTTATTAGGTCTATTCACCTCGCTACCATCATGAATAAAATCTTTCATCTCAACATTTAAAAGAAGTGGTTCATCAGCATATCTTACATTGAAAGAATAAAAATTGCCATTATCTGTGATAACAGAAAGGTTCGTTTCTCCTCTAAAATCTTTTACAGTAGATTTTACTCTAATAACATTTTCTGCTCCATCTGCTTTTCCTGCTATTAAATTTGCTGAACCCAAATCGACATAACTAATAGGTGAAGGAAAAATTATATGTACAGTTTTATCATAAGTAACCTCTAAACCGTGAGGAGGAATCATTCTGTCGAAACTAATTTTTTTCGTAAGACCTTGAAATAAGTCTCCGTTTTCTTTAAGAGAATAAACATCTTTTATTAATTTTATTTGTGTATCAGCAACTTTATTAGCCTCAACAACTTTTTGTGCATTTACAACACTTATCAGCCCAAAAGATAAGACTAAAATTAAACATACTCTTTTCATTTTTAATTTAAATTTTAATAAAATCGAATACTTACAGCATAATTTAAATAAGTTTAACTCTACGCTCATTTCTACGATTTTTCAGTGATGGCTTTATCAGCCTATTAATAATTTGTCTTATTTTTTTTCTTGATATAACATAATTTTATATCCTGCCTTTAAATGGACTTTCACCTCTCTCATTTTCTTTCCTATATACTGTGAAGTTCCTTGAATTAATCCCTTACCAAAATCAGAAGCTATTTGTGCTCCTGCATTAGCAGATATATTTATACTACTTCCTAAAGATGTACCCATATTAGCTGTTATCTCCTTAATTGCATTTAACTCAAGAGAACCAGGAATAAACACTCCTTTTTGTCCATCGCTATCATATACTTGTAGTTCAACTGGTATAATCTGCCCTTGATGTTCTAATGAAGTAATATTTATATTTAATCTATCTCCAGCTATTTTAACCATACCTGTTATTATAGATTGTTTTGGAAGTATATATTTACCCGCATGCATCGATTCTAATAGCCTCATTTTTATTCCTTGTCCATTAGTTAATGTCTTATTTTCATGAATGCAAGCCTTAATAGTATTTACATCATTAAGATGTTCTTGACCCACAGCTGTATTAAAACCTCTATTTCTCTTCTGATTATTATTTATAAATTCTATATCTCTCATTGGTTGTCGGAGAGAAGTCACTACAGACTTTTTAACTTGTCCAACAGGCATAGCAATAGCTTTTCCATTACGCTCTAAAGATTTATTTTCTTTTGATGAAATAGATACTCCTTCTGAACTACCATTATTTTTAGGCATATACTTTGCTGCTAACTCATAAGATTTTTCAAGCAATGCTAATTGTTCATTTGCTACATCTTCTCCTGATTTTTCAGAAGAAACACGCCCTCTTAACTCTTCCAGCTCCATACGCATCTTTTCCTTTTCTAAATCTCTTTTAGGTCTTTCATAAAAGCTTCCTAAAGTCTTATTTATATCCTGATAAGCAGATGCAGATGCTTTAATACTTGATTGAGGTTTAGTATATGCACTACCTCCTACAGATTTAGAAATTTGTATTTTTTCTTCTTCAGCAGGTAATAAATCTAAATTTACTACCTCTTTTTCTTTATCAAAAAGAGCGGACAAATCACGCATCTGTTGATTACGAAAATCATCTTTTTTATCCAAATCCATTTTTTTATAAGCAGTACGCTTATCAGATATCAAGCCATCATTATCTCCTATTGGTACATTAGTATTAAAACCTTGTAATTGCTTATCTTTAAATTTTTCATCATCAGTTGGAGCAAATATAAGCCACATACTGCAAAGAAAAAACAGTCCCATAAGAGGATAAACAATCAACTTTTTATGTCTTTGTTTTTGCTCCTCACTATATTCTTTGAATGGCTTAACTTCTTTTTTATCTTTTTCCATTTCACTAAAATTATTTATATTAACTACTCTCTTTTTTTATAAACCTAAAGGATAAATATGCTCTATCTCTATGCTATTATTAAGCATATATATTTCACATAAACTATTGATGAATATGAATAATGAACTCACAGCAAGCACAAGAGATAGAGTAATTATCACAATCAATCTTGATTTAGGTGAAAGCCTTTCACAATCTTTTTTTATTTTTATATCAAAAGAGAGAAAAAGCTTTTTAATTATGATTGATAATTTTACTATCATCGTTTTTGCACCCTTATATCTTTATTTTCAATTATCTCAAAAGCTTCAATAGTAAATCCGTGAGGGTTATTATCACTTCGCACAGAATTCAATAAATTGCAAGTAGTAACAAGACTTCTCTCTGTTACATTGCTTTCTCTAATAATCATTTGTCGTGCATAGGTAGTAGCCATATAGGGATAGTTATCAAAACTACATTTCACACTATCCACTTGAAGAACTTGATTAATATTTCCAGCTATTATTCTATTATAAAATCCTTTCTCTGAAAAATCATTAAAATAATTATAAGCACTTTTATCTGATAAGAGTAACGCTCTTTTAATATTACTTTCAATAGCTTGTTTATCTGGAGAAAGTGTAAAGAAAAGTTCGTGAAAACGCTTTACATGTTCTCTTGCCTCCACAGGTCTATTTTGCGATAAATCTTGAGAAAGAGCAAGCATCAATGATTTCCCTTTATCTAAAACATAAATCTTTTCTCTTTGCTGTTGGGCAAAACTATATGAACTCCATACAGAATAGCCTGTTATACCAGCACATAAACAAATAAAAATAATTGCAAAGAGGCGTATCTGCTTAAAGCTAGTTTCTATATTTTTTAAACTTTTAAATTCCATTTAAATACTGTTTAAAGATTGATTAAATACTATTTTTTAAATAGTCGACCCGTAATATTACCAGCGATTGCTCCTGAACCAGCTCCCACCATAGTTCCCGATTTATTAGCTACATTACCAAGATTCTTATTATAATTTCCAGCTCCACCTGCTTGAATAATCCAACTTGCTACCGTTGGAACAGAAAAATAACCCACAATCCCGATAATCATAAATATCATATACATACCGTTAGATGCTTCAATAGAAAAATTTGGATTATTCTGTAATTCAGAAATATCATTTTGCAACATCAATATTTGTATTTTGGCTAAAATTGAACTAAAGAGATCTGATACAGGCAACCATAAATAAACACCAATATATCTACTTATCCATTGTGTTAACGTACTTTGGAAACCGTCCCAAACACTTATGGCAAAGGCTATCGGTCCTAAGATAGCTAACACTATCAAAAAAAAGGTTCGTAAAGTATCTAAGAGAAGTGAAGCTGATGCAAAAAGTAATTCAAGTATTTCTCTAAAAAAATCTCTTACTGATTTTTTAATATTATATGCACCCTTCTCTATATACATTCCAGCCATTACTGCCATATCATTTGGCGACCACCCTAATTCATCAAGTTGCTTATCAAATTCCTCATTACTAACTAAATAAGCAGTTTCTGGATTCCTCATCATAGATTCATATTCTAATTTATCCTTCTGTTTTCTATACTCATTCATATCAAATGTTTGAGTTTCTAACATCATGTGAGTACCTTGTACCACAGGACTCATTACCCCATTAATTGTCCCTATGACTATTGTTGGAAAAAACATAATACAAAAGCCTAAAGCAAAAGGACGAAGTAATGGATAAACATCTATAGGCTCTGCTCTTGCTAAAGATTGCCATACTCTTACTGCTACATAAAATAAAGCTCCTAAACCAGCAATACCTTTTGCTACTCCTGCCATATTTGCACATAATGGCATCATCTCTATGTATAAACTTCTTAAAATAGTATGAAGATTATCGAATTCTATAGTTAATAACATCATAACTACCAGTATCTATTATTTCCACCATAAAGAGCCATTACTCTATCCATATCGCCAGCTTTCTTTGAGCGTAGATAACTTACAGCAATAGTCTTATTAGTATAATATCCAACCAAATTTCTATACCGCTTAACATTGTTATAAGTTTTATCGATAATATCCATTCTATCCTTATCACTCATAGAAAGTGTACTTACATTAACTATCTCCTTTAATTCTTTTATAATATCAGAACTTTCTTCTAAAAGTTTCGTATAACCAAAAGCAATAGCACCAAGCTCTTCCACTGAATAGTTTTTATCCTGCATCATTAACTGAAAACTATCTACATAGACATCTGTAATCTCGCCCACTAAAAGAATAGTTTTCTGAACCTTACGAGCATCTTTAACAAGATTATTAACAGATTTTAAATCATCATAATACTTCTTACCCTGTTCATAAATTTTAACTGTTTCTTTAAAATTATTTATCATATTAGAGGCTGTCGAAGAAGTCTGAACTATATTCTTTGTAGCATTGATAATACCCTGAGTTAAATTCGCTGGGTCTATGACTGTCCATTGAGCATTCACATTGCCCACGAATAAAAAAGACATGCTTAAAAGCAATAAAATTTTTCTTTTCATTTTCTTTAATTTTAAAATTATTTCTCACTCCTTCTCTCTTGGGCTATCTGCTTAATAGCAAGTTCTATATCTCCTCCTAACTTCTCGGCAAGTGCTAATACTTCCATTTTCTCGGTTTCTTCAGTGGTATAGGTCAGATACTCTTCTGCACTAACTTCCGTAGCATAAACAGCACTTTGAGTTCCTCCAAGTCCAATCCACACTTCCTTATAAAGTCGTGATGGATTGTTTGCCATATTTATAGAGAGTATTTGGGAGCGTTCTTTTTCTGTTAATCCTAACAGAGTTTGAATACTCTCGAATTTATTCATATATTTTCGCTGATCAAGAAGTATTTTGCAGTCGGAGTTATTGATAATACTCTCCTTAACAATAGGTGATGCAATAATATCATCTACCTCTTGTGTTACAACAATGGCTTCTCCAAAAAATTTACGAACAGTTTTAAACAAATACTTTATATATTCTGCCATTCCTTCTTTAGCAATAGCTTTCCATGCTTCTTCTATAAGTATTAACTTACGAACTCCTTTTAACCTACGCATCTTATTAATAAAGACTTCCATAATTATAATAGTTACGATAGGAAATAGAATTGGGTGATCCTTTATATTATCTAATTCAAAAACAATAAAACGTTTAGATAACAAATCCATTTGATTATCAGAATTCAATAAATAATCATATTCTCCTCCTCTATAATAAGGTTCTAAGACATTAAGAAAATTTGCTATATCAAAATCCTTCTCTCTTACTTTTTTCTCCTCTAATACAGTATTATATTCTCCTTTTACATATTCATAGAAAGTATTAAAACTTGGCTCTATATCTTTACGCTTTATTTTTTCAATATATAGCGAAACAGCATTTGAAAGGGCTACTTCTTCTGCTCTAGTAGGAGGTTCATTGTCTCGTTTCCAAAGAGTTAAAATAAGTGTTTTTATACTTTCTCTTTTTTCTATATCATATACACCATCATCTGTATAAAAAGGATTAAAAGCTATAGGATTTTGTTCAGTATAGGTAAAGTAAACTCCGTCTTCTCCCTTAGTTTTACGGTTTATCATTTCACATAATCCCAAATAACTATTACCCGTATCCACCAGTAACACATGAGAACCTTGCTCATAATATTGCCTTACCATATGGTTAGTAAAAAAAGATTTTCCACTACCACTTGGTCCAAGTATAAACTTATTACGATTGGTAATAATTCCTTTCTTCATTGGCAAATCGGAAATATCTAAATGCAAAGGTTTTCCTGTAAGTCTATCCACCATTTTAATTTCAAAAGGAGAAACCGAACTTTTATAATTTGTCTCTTCCGTAAAAAGACAAACTGCTTGTTCTATAAAAGTGAAAAAACTTTCTTCAGATGGAAAATCAGCTTCATTCCCTAGAATTCCTGCCCAAAATAAAGTAGGAGTATCAACAGTATTATGTCTTGGTTTACACTCCATAAGAGCTAACTGACTACCTACATAATTTTTTATTTGCTTGAGTTCCTCTCTATCATCACTCCATGCTATTACATTACAATGACAACGAATAGAAGTCAAACCATAAGAGTGAGCCTCATTCAGATATTGCTCAATCCACTCTTTATTAATTTGATTACTTCTACTATACTTAGAAAGCGAGTGCATATTTCTTGCGGACTTCTCAAACTTTGAAAGATTTTCTGTACTATCATCTATAAATAGATATTGGTTATAAATATGATTACAAGACAACATCAAACCTACAGGTGAAGCAAAAGATAATCTACAATCACTCTTATCTGTTGATAATTTTTCATAACGCATATCTGTAGCTACCTTACTTGGTAAGCTCTCTACATCTGAAAGAGTATGTAAACAAAGAATATTATCACCAATTTTCATTTCTCCTGCTCCCAATGAAATATCTTCTAAACTAGTAGTATTGTTTTCTGACAAAGAAAAATATTTTTCTATAAGACCTGATTCTCCATTAGTTCCGACAATTTCATCAGAACTAAGACGAGTTAAACTAATAAATCCGCTATCATTAACGATACGTTCAAATTGTCCTACAGCTTCTATAAATTTAGAAACAACTTCTTTATCTTTTATATCCTTTGGGACAATACTACCTCGACAAAGAGTATTAAAATTGCTTTGAATGTGACTTCTCTCTTTTGTAGTTTTAGTTATATACAAATAACAACTATGATTAAGATAAGGTCGCTCATTAAAATGCCTTTCAAAAGAACTACTTAAAAAGCTCATATTATCTTGTTGGATATTTGGACTATAATTTTCTTTTATAAACCAATCCTGTTTATGCACAATGCTATAATTTGGCAATACCTTTATAGCCTTTATCCAAGCAGAATGTATTGATTCATACTCTGAACTTGTTACAGTAAAAAGTTCAGGAAGATCCACTTTGAAAGCAATAGTAATATCAGCGTCCTTGCTTATAATACAATCATGCTCTACTGCAAGAAGAGGTAATTTATTTTCAAGTGTTGATACTTTTGTTATATTTCTCATTGTTTTCTACTCTTAAATAATTGTGAAAATGGTTTTCGGTTTATAATATAGAGAGGGTGATTTTTTATAGCACCTACTTTCATTAATCCATGTTCCCCATATTTAGCATTTAATGCAAAGGTCTGCCACACCAATACAGATGCGGTAACTATCCCAAATCCAATACAAAACCATTGATTCAACCCTGCCATATACATTATTACAAATACAATAAATATTGCCAATAGTCCTCCTGCAAAAATGAAAAGGTATTGTGATTTCAAACCTTTAAATTCAACCGAATTTCCAATTCCTTTATTAATTGAATACTCTGACATAATTTTATCTTAAAGAAAAAAAGAACGAAGGATAGTAGCTGCGACAATTAGAAAAATACATGCACCAAACCAACTTGCTGCTGTTTTACTAGTATCAGGGTCACCGCTTGAAAACTTACCATAGACTTTCACTCCACCTATAAGACCGACTACTGCTCCAATGGCATAAATCAATTTAGTAACTGGGTCAAAATAGCTCGTAACCATTGCTGTAGCTTCTGTAATACCTGCCATTCCATTACCTTGTGCGAATGTTGATGACACAGCAAAAAAAGCTATTGCTGACAGAATAAACTTTTTATTTATCATAAATAATTTATAAATATACTATGAGGATTTAATAGTACTCATAGTGGTTAATAATATTTTTACTTGAATTTTAATAAGAACACTTTTTTTAACCATACTCTTTTTGTTTCATTTTCTTCTATTTTAAATTACTCTATTTCATTACTATTAAAATTAAGATATTTTTCATCTAAATCTTTTCGTCTTTCTTTTTGAGGGGAATTTTTCTTAATAACATCGTCTATAGTAGAAGATATTAAAGGATCATATTTATTTATCTGTTCAATAACTTCTGTGCCTTGAAGAGCTGAAATATTAGCATTTATCTGTGATGAATTTTCTAATGATTTTCCCTTTATACTATCTACTACTTTTTCCAAATCATCATAAGACAACCCTTTTGCAACATAAACATCTTTATCATCTGTACTACAAACTATATCGTCTTCCTCAATTATTTCATCTATCTGATTTTCTTGATACTCTGCTTCAATTTCGACATCTAAAGGAACATTTGTAAATACTTCTGAATACTCATCTCCTTCAACAACTTTAGAATAATTTTCTTTCTTCTCCTCTTCACTTTCAACTATCGTAATATTTTTATTGTCATTTTTTTCTATAGAATTATATTTAGATTCATTTGTATCTATTTGATAAATTTGTGTCTTTGTTTTTCCCATTACAGAAGATTTTTTAGAATATGATAAATCAACTATTTTTGTTGATTTTCCTTCACAACTCTTTTGTTCTCCCCATAGCCTACCTTTACCTAAAAAATAAATCACTCCTATTTGATAAATAATGATAACTACTAATATAATTTTCATTATTAAAGAGGTTTTAATGGTTGTTCTTGACACAATCTATTAATCTCATCTTTATGAAGTTCAAAATGCTTACGCACAATATTTTCAAGATAACCACCTAAAGTTGATTGTTTACTTCCTAAAATATTTATTATTTTACTAAGTGAGGTATGCGTCTGACGAGTAATAGTGACCATTTGTCTATTTTCAAAATCCACCTTTCTAAGATACTCATCTACATATGACAGTTTAATCTCTTTTCTCTTCCTACTATCACGAAATCTTGGTTCTGATTTTGGAATTCTTTCTACAGGAATTTCTCTTTTAATAGGAACACCTTTAGAAATAATATCTTTCATAAAATTTTCATTAACTGTTGACAACTTTTTCTTTGTCATAATTCTATAATTTTATTATATGCAATATCTCTTTCATTAGCTCATCAAAATTACTTCCCTTAATCATCTTCTTATGAATAGGAAAAACTGTAGAACGAAATGCAGGACGTCCTTCTTCTGCTATTTCCTTTCTATATCTTTTAGCATCAGGGATAGTAGTCTTCAAAATAGACAAGCCAAATTCATGAATAGTTTTTTCATATATCTCATAAAGATTTGTACGTTCCCTCCTATCAACCTTATTCCAAAAAAGATAAATACCTTTAAGATTGTATTCTGGATTAAGTACAATATGCTCATTTATGCCTATGGCAAATGATAACCCACTTTCTAAGACAAGACGATCTGATATTATAGGAGTAAATAAATAATCTACATTCGCTAATGTTTTTAATACACCATCTGTATTAACAGTACCTGGGATATCTATAAAAATAATATCTAAAGTTACACTTGAAGCATTTGCATAATCTGTTGCTGTCTGAATAGCATTCTCTGCTGAAGATGTAAGTATCGGATAAGTTTTCTTTCCTAACTTTGTAAATTGGTCATAAGCCATCATACGATAATCATCATCTATATCTATCTGTTTTAAATCTCGCTTACGCATTTTCTCAATACTATATTGAGGATAATCACAATCTACTAACGCCACATTATATCCCAATTTATAATATAGATAACTTGCTGCGAGTACTGAAAATGTAGTTTTTCCAACACCACCTTTTTGAGTGGCAAAAGCTATAATTAATGGCTTCTTTTTATGCTCCATATTTTTAATTATTTAAAAGTCATCTTTTATTATTAATGACTTATTTTTAAAATTGTTAGTAACTCTATTTAGCTGTCGTGTTATTCTATATTTTACTTTAAATTTTAACTGTAAAACTGTAAAATGACTGACATTTAAAAAAGCAAATAAATTTACCAATATTCTTCCCTTTTAATCGACTACGATATCAACTAATCGACTTAATACATTGCAAATAAATATAATAATTCTGCACTTTAAAAGAAGTGACCTCATTTGACCTTATATGACCTCATTTGACCACAAACAACCTATGGCATAGAGATATAATAGTCTCTATCTTTGTATCTATAATAAGACTAAGCGATAAATAATATTAACCTATTCATAATACTCTAAAGTTATCCGTCACTATGACGGATTTTATTTGCTGAAAGCAAATAGCAAGGTATGTTTTGAGGCGCTCGAAACTATTTCAGCTCCTCAAAACTCTTGCTCCTTAACGGAGGGTATAATACCGCCAAAGTTGGTATTCTAAATAATAAAAAGACTAATTACTGTAGTGAGATAAAAACCATAATTATTAAAATTCAAAAAATGGAAACAGAAAATCAAAAAATTTCAAAACGGAAACATGGAGGTAGAAAACCTAAATTAAACCCTGCTATTTTTCGTTATTCAATTAGATTTAACATTATAGATAATGAACGCTTTTTATCTCTTTTTGAGAGTTCAGGAATGAAAACAAAAGCTCATTTTATAATTGCTCGTATATTTAAGGAAGAATTTAAAGTGATAAAGATAGACAGAGATTTAGTCGATTATCACACGAAACTAACAACTCTTTTTAATCAATTTAGAAGAATAGGCATAAATTATAACCAAGTCGTCAAGGAACTTCATACTAATTTTTCAGAAAAAAAAGCACTTGCTTTTCTCTATAAATTAGAAAAAGTGACTCTTGAATTAATACAAACAAATAAACAAATAATTACTCTTAGCCATAATTTTTCCGAAGAACTTCAACAAAAGAAAAAAGAAGATGATAGCAAAAATTAATGTTGGGAATTCACTATTAGGAGCATTAACATATAATCAAAATAAAATTAACAACGATAAAGGAAAAGTACTTTGTACTAATAAAATAACTGAAAGGGAAGATGGTTCTTTTAGCATTCGTTCATGCATGATAGATTTTGATAATCAACTACAAAAAGACGTAAAAACAGAAAAACCGATACTACATATATCATTAAATCCTCACCCTAATGATGTACTTTCAAATGAACAACTAACATCTATAGCACAAGAATATATGGAAAAAATGGGATATGGCAATCAGCCCTATATTGTATATAAACACGAAGATATTAGTCGCCATCATATACACATAGTTTCAACAAACATTGACGAAACTGGAAAAAAAATCTCTGATAGTAACAACTTCTATAAGAGTAAAAAAATCACTCGTGAATTAGAAGAAAAATATGGTTTATATTCAGCCGAAAAGAATAAACAAAATAAGGTTTTTGATTTTAAGAAAGTAGATTCTTATGAAGGAAATCTTAAAAATCAAATAACAAATATCATAAAACCTTTAGTAGCTCGCTACCACTTCATGAGTTTCAGAGAATATAAAACACTGCTTTCAACCTATAATATATATGCAGAAGAGGTAGTAGGAAAAGTAAACGGGAGAAATTATCAAGGTATAATTTATCAAGCAACAGATAATAAAGGAAACAAAGTTGGGAATCCTCTCAATTCTTCAATTTTTGGAAAATATGTAGGTTATAATGCCATTCAGAAAAAATTTGAAAAATCTAAGAATACAATCAAAAATAAAGAATTTAAAAGACAAACTCACCAACGTATAACATCTGCTTTAAACACAACCTCAGATAAAAATTATTTTAAAGACACACTATCAAAACAAGGCATAGATGTTCTCTTTAGAGAAAATGAAAGTGGACGCATATATGGAGTTACATTTATTGACCATAATAACAATTGCGTATTTAATGGTTCTCGTTTAGGAAAAGATTTATCTGCCAATAGTTTTGAAAAATATTTTAATAATGAAACACCAATTACAAATAATGATAAAAATTCAGAGAACACCGAAACAAATGATAACTCTTACTCACAATATCAACCAAATAATGAGAACGGACTAATGGGAGGTTTCTTTGATTTACTATCAATGGATACCAACATAGAAAATCAAGAAGAAGAACGTTTTCGTAAACATATACAACGCAAGAAAAAAAGAAAAAGAAAAATATAATTATTCGTAAGATACTAATGTTATGATACAATCCTTACATAAGGTATTAAAAGAGACTCCTTTTGGTAGAAAACATGGAAATGGATTACTTGTTTTACTAAAATCAGAAAGATCTTCTGTTACTGGAACTACACAAATTTTTTCACAGTCTGTAAGATCTTGTCTAATTTTCACATTAGAAATAGATTTTTTATCATTACGTAATGCTATTTTACTTTGTCTATAGACATTATTTTCTATAGATCCAATTTCAATTATTATATATTCCATATATATTATATTAAATATTTATTTATAAACTCTTACAAAGTTAATAAATTATAATAATCAACCAAAACAAAAATAAAATTATGCAACAAGAAGATGATTTAAGAGCATTAGCTAAAATTATGGATTTTATGCGTGCCGTAAGTATTATATTAGTAGTGATAAATATATATTGGTTTTGTTATGAAACAATTCAATATTGGGGAATAAATATAGGAGTAGTAGATAGAATTTTAATGAATTTTAATCGCACAACAGGTCTATTCAACTCTATACTATGGACTAAGCTCTTTGCTGTTTTATTATTAAGTTTATCGTGCTTAGGTACAAAAGGAATAAAAGAAGAGAAAATAACATGGACTAAGATATGGATATTTATAGTAACTGGCACTATATTATTTTTCTTAAATTGGTGGATCTTAAAACTACCATTACCAATAATAACAAATACTATACTTTATATTTTCTCACTAACCATTGGTTATATCCTTTTATTTATGGCAGGATTATACACCAGCAGATTACTTAAAAACAATTTAATGGACGATGTTTTTAACACATAAAACGAATCTTTTATGCAAGAAACACGTTTAATTGAAAACGAATATTCTGTAAATCTTCCCACTCGCTTCTACTATCAAAAGAAATGGAACAATGGTTGGATAAATATCGTTAATCCTTTTAGGGCTACAATTGTTTTAGGAACTCCTGGTTCTGGTAAATCTTATGCAGTAGTCAATAATTATATAAAACAACAAATTGAAAAAGGTTTTTCCATGTATATCTACGACTTTAAATTTGACGATCTCTCTACCATAGCATATAATCATTTACTTAAACACCAAAAAGCTTATGATATAGTTCCGAAATTTTACGTAATAAATTTTGATGACCCACGCAAAAGCCACCGTTGTAACCCTATCAACCCTGAATTTATGACTGATATTTCAGATGCTTACGAAAGTGCTTATACCATAATGCTTAATCTAAATAAAACGTGGATACAAAAGCAAGGAGATTTTTTTGTAGAATCTCCAATTATTCTTTTAGCTGCTATCATCTGGTATTTAAAAATATATGAAAATGGTAAATACTGCACTTTTCCACACGCTATAGAATTTCTTTGTAAAAGATATGAGGATATCTTCCCTATTCTTACATCATATTCAGAACTTGAGAACTATCTTTCACCATTTATGGATGCGTGGCAAGGCGGAGCTGCCGACCAGCTCCAAGGACAAATAGCTTCAGCTAAAATTCCACTATCAAGAATGATTTCTCCACAACTTTATTGGGTGATGAGTGGTAACGATTTTTCCTTAGACATAAACAATCCCAAAGAACCTAAAATCCTTTGTGTAGGAAATAACCCTGATAGACAAAACATCTATTCAGCTGCACTTGGTTTATACAATAGCCGTATTATGAAATTAATAAACAAAAAAGGAAAACTTAAAAGTTCTGTTATCATTGATGAGCTTCCAACTATTTACTTTAGAGGTCTTGATAATCTAATAGCTACGGCACGAAGTAATAAAGTAGCTGTTTGTTTAGGTTTTCAAGATTATAGTCAACTTATCCGTGACTATGGTGATAAAGAGAGTAAGGTTATTCAAAATACTGTAGGTAATATCTTTAGTGGTCAAGTTGTGGGAGATACTGCAAAAACACTCTCCGAACGCTTTGGCAAGATACTTCAAAAGAGACAATCAATGACAATTAACAAACAAGATAAATCGACTTCTATTTCCACACAAATGGATAGTCTTATCCCTGCAAGCAAAATAGCAAACCTTACACAGGGTATGTTTATAGGTTCTGTTTCCGATAATTTTGATGAGCGTATAGACCAAAAAATCTTCCACGCTGAAATAGTTGTTGATAATGCCAAAGTAACAGCAGAAACCAAAGCATATCATAAAATTCCAACTGTAGTTTCCTTCGTAAATTCAGAAGGTATAGATACAATGACAGAAACCATTGACGCTAATTACAAACAAATCAAAGCAGACATTTCTGATATTGTAAAGCTTGAAATAGAAAGAATCAAAGCAGATGACAATTTAAAGCACTTGATAAAATAATAATTAAATTGTGAGTAATTCAAATTACTCACAATTTAATTTAAAATATATTTATATACACCTAATGACATATATATTTCATTTTAAATTGTTCAAACATTTCAAAATATTGTCCAATTATTATTGTTGCATCACTATTTGTTGGTAATGAATCAACTTCTAACAATTGAAGAAAGTCAAAATAAATCTCATCTTTCATCAATTCCTTAACAGGTTTCAATATTTTATTTAATGTTTCAACTTTGAATTTATTTAAAGCATCATCTGGTTTTTTCTTAGATAATTCCTTAACCTCATAATATACTGATCTCACTAAACTATATAACATTTCATACTTTTCTGTTATATTTTCTTTATTTACAATTATTTTTGACATAATATTATACTTTTGGAGAATAAGTTCTTTTAGAAATGTTAGAATCTTTAATATTCCAATACCAATAACTATTAAGTCCTGTTTTTATATTATCCCTTCTTAATTTTTCAAAGCATTTTAAGTATTGAGAAAGAATAAAAACCACATCACTATTCGTTGGTAAATCATCTGTATTAAATATCTCAAATGATTTTGAAGGCTTATAAGCAGAACTTAAAATTTTATTAGCCTCTACAATTATTTCATTAATATAACTAATCTTAAAAAGATTAACACAATCTGTTGGTGTTTTTTTCGTTAAAATAGATATTTCGGTATACAAACCTTCAAGTTGACCTTGAATTAATTCAAATCTATCAATTTCTTCTTTTTTCATAATCTATATTTTTTAAGATGGACACATTCTTATAAATTCAATAAATTTCTTTTTTATAATCTCAATAGGAAATCGCTGTTTACTTTCAAATAACTGCACCATAAATTTCAAATCTTCATCATCTAATATTAAAATGCATCGTCTCTGACCTGACCATAAATCTATTGTGTTACTAATTATTTTTTTAGGAGGTTTTTTTCGTGTAAAAATAATACCAAATTTGCCTAAACTATCATTCAAATATCTATTTAATTGAAATATATGATCTCTTTTTACTTCTGCAACATTTTTCAATTCAAACACTATTTGTTTTGATCCATAATCATCATATATATCTTTTAAGAAATCAAATGACCTATTATTATAAAAAATCAAATCCCTTATCAATACTCCAGAATCTGTTCTACTCTGTTCTGACGAAAAATCAAGATGTGGATAAAAAAGTGATGCTAATAATGGACATAAATTATCTTCATATTTCATATCAGCATTATCAACCTTACCTGTAGGTAACTTCAATATAGCTTTTAATTTACGTTTTGCTGATGTTATAGGTATTTGATTAAAAAGAGGATCATTTTTACAATCTACTGCTGTTCTTTCTTTAATCTCAGTATATGTTCTAACTACATCATAATTATTACGATTATACGACAATAATTTTACACGTTCTATTTTACCATTTCCCTCTTTATCTACTTCTGCTGAATAATAATTTTTAAAATAATCATCTGGGTTAATCCAAGGAATATAACGCAACCATCTTTTAGGTACAAGTAATAAAGGCTGCTTAGTTTTTGGATTAATTGGCAAAAACGTACTTTCTTCTTTAAATCTATTAGTTTTAGAACAATAAATATTTTTAAGTAGCACTTTCTCTATTGGAATTCTATTTTTTTCTGCTTGCTCAATTGTGTAATCTATTAAAAATGATGTCATAAAATTACATGCAATATCACTAACTCTATCTTTTGATATATTATCTACTAAAAGTTGAATTTCTTCAAAATGAATAAATCCTGATTTAGATATTTGAGGTATTGAACTAAATACATCTAATAAAGATGTAGCTAATTTTTCACCTATACGTTTACCTTCACGAGTTTTTGAATTACCAAGACCTACCAAATTACACTCTGAAGCTGATATTAATATATCATTAGCATCATGCGACTTACCTTTACTACATAAATAACCAAGATTATTAAAACTATTAGTAATAGATAAATGGAGAGAATTATCTTGCATAGATGGCGATTTCCACAACAAAAATGGATCTACATACAAAGGTATATCCTCATCAAGAAATGGTATCGCAAAATCTACCTCCTCTTGTGTTAAAAAAAGATCATAAAAATCTGTTAATCTTGGACGTATTATACTCGACATCTTATTAATAATTTATTTAATTCACACTAATAATTTTATTCTTATTTTTAACTAAAAATGTTTTCTTACTTTTTATGTCATAATAACATTTTTAAAACAAATTAAAAAATAATTATAACTTTATATAAACATTCATTTATGGCTTTATTTGTCATTTCTAAATAATTAATTATATTTCAAAACCTCCTTCTAAAACAAAACGTCTTAATAAATCATCAATTTTAATCTGAATTTTACGTAATGGGATCGATTTTCCTGCTAAATTTTCAAAATAAATTTTAGCAAGATTCTTATTTACAGAACTTTTTAATTCATTATATCTACCAAACTCATCTATATTATATTCTGTAACATGAAGATTCATAAACCTACGAAGTTTGGTTTCATCAATTCCTGTAGATAATGCAAATCTATGAATCTGATCATTTTTTGCTTTAGTTTGATATTCTGTAATATAATCACGCAAAGACTTATTTAAGTCTACCACAATATCACCACGTTGAATATCATGAAGAAAAATATTAGCATATCTTTGTTCTTCTTGAGAAAGAGATGCAAATGTTTTATGTAATTCTGTAAGTGCTTTATTTAAATTTTCCTCTGTTGCTTCATCAGATTGCAGCAATTTAAAATATTTATCAAAACGAGAATTCATATAGTTTACATCAATAGCACCTGTATTTATCTCTGTAAGATAACTATCTATTTCATAAGGAAAATCTCCAATCGACAGAATTCCTGTACCTGTACCAAATAATTCTTGATAACGTTTTGTCAATATAAGATAAATATTCTCATTAAAAGACAATTTAACTTTTATAGTTTTCTTATCATTTTTAAAAGAATAAAACAATTTAGCCCAATCAAATCCCTGAATTTTAGCCGCTTCAAGAAAGTCATTTAACTCTTTAAACAATTTAGCAAACTTAGCTTTTTCATCTTGATTTTCTGGAAGTTTTTCAAAATCATTTACACCAGCATTTTCAAAAAGTTCTTTTATTTCTATATAAAATGAATTTATTTTTTTTAAATTATACTCCAATTTATCTACAAATATACCAAACGGTTTATTTCCTGAATAAGTTTTAAAAGCTATCTCTATATTCTTTTCCATTGTATGTGGACGTCTATAATAACGTATAGTACCAAATGGTTTATCATGTCCAAATAAACGATTAGTTCTCGAAAAAGACTGGATTATTTCCTCATATTTCATTTTTTTATCGAGATACAATGTATTCACCCATTTAGAATCAAAACCCGTAAGCATTTGATTAACAACTATAAGTATATCTAATTGTTGATCAGGTGCATTATTAATTCCTACATAAGGCTTTTTATGAGCTAATCTACGAGATACATCTTTTTTATATTTTGCATAAGTTGAAATCGTGAATCTTTGTGAATATAAACAGTTATAACCTTCAAGCATTCTAACAAGAGCATCTTCTTTATCTGTAGCATTACCATTATTATCTATGCTAGAATCGAATAAACTCGCCACTTTTAAATTAGGGCTTTTCTCAACAAACAAATCATAATATTGTATTGCTTCACAAATACTTGATGTTGCAAAAATAGCATGAAATTTACCTCCATGACTTAAAGTCATCCAATTATCTAAGATATCTTTTACTACTGTATTTTGATGTTCCTGTGTTTCATATTGCGAAGTTGGTATAAAGTCCTCAATCCCCTTAACACATAGTCCTAAATCATTTTTATACCCTACCATAGGGACATTGTTTATATACTCATAATAGACTTTACTTTTCTCTTCATTTGCCAAAACTTCTTCTATTGTTTTCGCCTTTGCTTTTTCCAAGGCAACAACAGCTCTTAAATCTTTATCTTTGTAAGTTAAAATTTTATATGGGTCAAATCCAAGAACATTTTTATCTCGTATACCATCAGCTATACTATATCTATGAAGTTCATTACCAAATATATCAGAGGTCGTATTTTTCTTTTTTTGATTTTCATCTTGAATAGGTGTGCCAGTAAATCCAAAAAATATAGCATAAGGGAATGTTTTTTTTATAACTTTTAGCATATCACCAAAAGTAGAACGATGTGCCTCATCAACAATAAAAACAATTCTTTTTTTATTTATTTCTTTAACATCAAAATCATTATGACAACCATCTTCTTGAATATTACTCATTTTTTGAATAGAAGTCACTATTAAAACTTTATCTCTATCGTTAGATTTTAATTTTGAAATTAAATCTCTTGTATCTTCTGTTGCTTGAATTGTTTCACAATCATTTGCAAAACCTTGATATTCTAATAATGATTGAACTCCCAATTCTATTCTGTCCATTAAAAACACGACTTTATCTGCATCATTAGAATTTGCTATTAATTGAGCCGATTTAAAACTTGTCATAGTCTTTCCAGAACCTGTAGTATGCCATACATAACCACCATAAATATCTTTATCCAACCATTTAGTTTTTGCGACTTTATCAGATATTGCATTAACTGCTTCATACTGATAGCTACGCATTATTTTGAGTACACCGTCTGTATCATCAGCTACAGAGTAGTATCCAATAAGTTGATGAGCCATAGGAATAGATAATAATTTAGCCGCTATTTTATTCCATTCATTTATAGGTTCATTATTAAAATCTGCCCAATGAAAATAATAGTCTCTATTAAATATGCCGTCACTACCTGGATTTGCAAAATATACTGTTTCTTCTGGATTCATAGCTATAAACACCTGAACCAAAGCAAATAGACCTTGAGAAAATATTCCTTCTTTAGAATATTTTTCAATTTGATTTGTTGCTTGACTAACAGGCACGCCACTTTTTTTAAGTTCAAGATGGATCATTGGCATACCATTTATTAACAACATCACATCACCTCTACGATTACTTATCATCTTTGAAGCCGTAGGAAATTGTGGCTGTCTTGCTATTTGATAACGGCTTCTTCCTGCTGCTATCTCTCGAGAATCATAAATATAGAGGCTCACCTCTTTACCAAAATGCAAACTATCATCTGGATTATCTCGTTTCACCGAAACAGTCTTACCATTGATAAACCCATTTAAATTTAAAGGCGTTCTTAATGTATTAATTTGCTCTACAATTTGTTGCATTTCTCCGTCAGTTAACGGATATTCGCTAAGTCTGTCTATGCTTCTATTATTGGTATAAATAATCTGAGCCCAATTATTTAATAATTGTTCCTCTGTAGGATTATTTATTACTTCTTTTTCCCAACCATATTTTGTATAAAGCAATTCTATTAGAGCTGCTTCAAATTTAAGTTCATCATCAAATCCTGTCATAATAATAGTTTTATAAAATTACACAAACATTTTTTCAAGACACGCCTTTTTTATATTCTTTAATTTAAGAAGCTTTTGCTCTTTCTTTATAATAAGTTCATCAAGTTTTTTAAAATAATTACCTATTTGTGTTTGCTCTTCTTTATATGGATATGGAATTACCAATTCTCTAACACTATTTAATGCTATAAATTTCTGTGTTCCACCATCCACCACATTATTTAACTGATTTAAAATAAAAACAGATTGTAAAGAATAATATAAATATTGGTAATCAACGCCTTCTGTATACTTAATTAGTGCTACATTTTTTATTGCAAAATCAAAAATATTTTTTACAATTGCTATATTACCAATAGTTCCAATCATTCCCATTAAAATATCATTTATATCAACTTTTGAACGCTTATTAATTTCAAAAAAATCTTTTTCTGAAATATATTGTATCTCATCAAAACTAATCTCTCCATTTTTAATATTTTTCGAAGTTATAAATTTATATCCTTCTGTTAAATATCTTGGTGAATCATGCGTACCATCTCGCACATCAGAAACATCATTCAAAATTTTAACATCCCAATCATCAGTAAAGCCTTTGAAACGTATTTCGGGGATAGTTGCACCTGCCTTTGGAAACATCTTTTCAAGACACGCCTTTTCTATATTCTTTAATATAACCAGTTTTTGCTCTGTCTTTATAATAAGTTCATCAAGTTTTTTAAAATAATCACTTATACGTGTTTGCTCTACTTTAATTTTAGGATAATCAATATTCATATATGAAATCATATCCAGTCTTACAGAATCAACAGATGATTTTGCTGTCATAATCATAACACGATTATAAAAATTAATCATAAAATATAAATAAAAAAAATATCCTTTTATACCTTTAAAATTATACATTCTATAAACTCGTTGATGAAGATCATACTTTCCATTTACGTAATGATAAATTTTCCCAACTTCACCATCTCCAGCTGTTAATACAGCTTCTTCATCAAATAAAAACTTATTACTTCTCTCTATAGTAGCAGAACGAACATAAAACGGATATATTCCATTATATATTTTATCTTGAGTATTACTCTTACCTGTAGTAATAGAACAAATATCCCCTAATTTATTTTCTTCCCATTCTTCAGTAAAACCTTTAAACCTTATTTTGGGAATTTTTTTTTTTGTTTCCATATTATTCCCCTTTTAATAGAGTTTGAAATTCGCGAAGCCCTGCCATATCATAATCATTACCTTCTAATTCATCTATAAGAGATGATAAAGATTCTTCAGATTCTTTTATCTGACCGTCAAGAGATACAAGACTAACAGCATATTTTTCGGTAAGAGCTTTTATTTTTGCTGTGAGATTATTAATTATATTATCAGGTATTTTAGCCAATGAAAGATATAATGGTTTTATCCATTTAAGCTCTAACAACATCATTATATCGTCTTCACTTAATGATTCTATTGTCTCCCTTGTTTTATTAATTAATGCTAAAGTCTCTTTTTTAATTTCTGATTTTAATTTCTTTTCTTCTGTAATAAGTTTTTCAACCTTTACCAATTTTAAAAGAAACTCTTTTATATCTGCTGTTTGTTCTTCTTTACGTAATTCTTTTATTTTTCTTGTTACTTCTTTGACTACAAAAGCATTATTTGCATCATTAAGTACCTCTGTTTCTTTTTCATCTTCTGTAAGTTGCTCTAGCAACTCCTCAAAATTTGACGGTATTACAGATAATTTCTCCTCTTTAATTTTCAAAGATTCATAATCTTCTGTTAACAAATTTTTTTGTACTAATTCAAAAGGGATAATATGACCTACCCATCCATCTTGCACTTCTGTCTCTATACTTTTTATTTTCTTTGTAACCATATTAGGATCTACTTGACGAAAAGCACCAAATCCCTCTGTCTGGAAAATTTCCAAATCGATAGCTATTTTTACCCATTCATTATCTAAAAGCTGATATGCATAATATTTATCTACTAAAGATGTTTGAGAAATACGTGAAAATATATCTTTACTAATAATATGCTCTTCTTTCTGAATACTAAGAGTTTTCATATTATCAAGAAGTTCCGATTTTAGAAATTCTTCAAAATCTGAAAAACTATCATTATATTTCTCTGTAAATGATTTGACATCATCATTATTTAAAATTGAACTTTTAACATCATCAACTACAATAGTAGAATAAGGCGTATCGTCTGATTTAAATAATTTAGACCTAAGAGAAGTAAATACATTCCAATAGTTTGCAAAACCATCTATTTCTATATTTGGAATACCCCCAAACATAGTAGCATAAATATCCCAAGATTCGTCAGATGATGAAGAATCTATATAACGAGGAATATTTAAATTATAATTAGTTGCCCTTATCTCTTCACGAGAGACTTTACGAGCAAACTTAGGAATTTCATCGTTGCGTTCGAAAATAGCATCAACAATTTTTTTAATATCGCAAGCTCTAAGTTTATTATTTTTACCTTCTTTTATGAATCCCTTTGACGCATCAATAAATAATACATCTGTATTTTCTCTATTTTGCTTTAACACCAAAATAGTAGTCGGAATACCTGTACCAAAAAAAATATTAGATGGCAGTCCAATAATTGTATCTATTTTATTTTCTTCTATCAAATTGCGACGAATTTTCTCTTCTTCTCCTCCACGAAATAACACACCATGAGGAAGAACAATAGTCATAATTCCATCAGGCTTTACGTGGTATAAGTCATGAAGAAGGAAAGCATAATCAGCCTTACCTCTCGGAGCTAAACCAAAACGACTATATCTTGGGTCACTCTCTTTATTTTCTGAATCCCAAGTTTGTGAATATGGAGGATTTGAAACTACAGCATCAACATAAAGTGGAAGATATGTTCTTTCTTTATCATTTTCATCGAAATAAGGCCAATCATCTTCCAAAGTATCTCCATTTCTAACAACAATATTAAAAGGTTTAATACCTCGCATAACTAAATTCATACGAGTAAGATTATAAGTATTTTCCTTTAATTCTTGTGCATAATACTTTATATTATCCTTATTATTTATATGTTTTGCAACAGCTTGCCCAATATTAATAAGCAAAGAACCCGAACCACTTGTTGGATCATATATTTCTATTTTTTCCTTATTTTCAGAATGATGAGCTACAATTTCTGACATCAATAAAGCCACTTCGTGAGGCGTATAAAATTCTCCTGCTTTCTTTCCAGCATTTGCCGCAAAATTACTAATAAGATATTCATATATAAAACCTAATATATCATAATCTTGATTTCCATGTGTTGGGATATCTTTTATAAGAATCAATAAGTCGTTAATAGCTTTAGTTTGCGAACCAGCACTATTACCAAGTTTACTAAGCCCAGTTTGTAAAGTATCAAATATTTTTTCAAATACTTTTTTATGAGTATCATTTATCAAACGATTAAATGCAGAAATAGCATCTCTAACATTTGCCACTTGAAAATCTGCTCCCTTATTTATCCATGTAGAGAACAAATGTTCATAAGATATAAAATAACCTAATCCTCTTTGACAGAACTTTACTACCTCCTCATCTTCTTCTTTCAATTCGGGAAAATCATCTTCTGACCAATCTTTTCCTTTTAAAAACGACTCTTCACTATCTGAAAGAAACTTATAAAAAATAAAGCCCAGAATATAATCTTTATACTCATTCGCCTCTATTTTTGAACGCATTTTATTTGCAGACGCCCATATTTTTGATGCCAGTTGTTGCTTATTCATTTTATTATTGATTGTTATTTTACTATTCTCCAATATTTAACAGCACTATAATTTTAGCAAATACTTACATATCAAGTTATTAATAATTAGTATACATTAAAAAAAATACTGAGTTTTCAAAACTACTCAAAAATTTTTTTCTACTAAAACTATCTTAAGTCTATTAATATTTAACATGACTATAGCTATTTTTAAGATAACTACAAACATAATAAAAAAAGATGACTTTATTATTACATATCAACAGCTATATATAATAGAATTTACCTATTATAATCTTGAATAAGATATTATAATTAATATTAAATTACTTGATATCGTCTTCATCCATTTTTCTATGAAGATTATCTACAAGACTATTCAAAAAGGCTGTTTTATCCTTTTTTCTTTCTCGAATTGAAGAATAAGTGCGATAATAATCACCTAAATCTAAATTAAAAATATTTTCTATAAAACCCATTATATCTTTAATATCTACATTTCCATTGTTTATAACTCCTTTGGAAAACAACGCATACCCCAACTCTACTGCGGCTATTTTTGAATCTGTCCATTTTATTTCTGACGACTCCCCTTTTACCTCTTCGACTTTCTCTGTATACTTTAAACTTTTTATTTTTTTATTTATGTAAAGAAACAACATATCCATAAATTTTATTTCTGCAATAATATAATCAACATTTGTGGAGAATTTAGGATCTCGCTCCTTATGTAAAACATTATCTTTTAATTCTTTCCGAGTAAAATAATAATTATCTAAATATGTTTCATCAGATTTATAATACAAATATACTTCAAAATTATCTTTAAAATGGCTCTGAATTTGATCCAAATATTTTTTATAATAATCTTCTAATACTTCTGCATAATATTTTTCTATCTCCATTTTAGATAGCAAATCGAAGAATTTTATTTTAGCTAAAATATCTGGTTTTATCTCCTTAAAAAAATAAATTTCTTCTTCTTTTGAAAATTTTTTATTATATGCTATTTCTCTTAATTCTTCAAAATAGGGATTTAATTTCTCTCTTATTTCTTTGATATTATCTATAGATAAATTTAAAGCCTCCCCTCCAATATCGAAAATTATTTTATTCGTTATCTCAACAATATTTTTTTCTACCATGTTATTAAAAAAAGATTATATAATCGGCAAAACGAAAAGTACCGATTTTGCAAAACGAATAGTCCAAATAAAAACACACACAAACAGCGATTAACCATT
>JADFUS010000017.1 GCA_015222165.1 Bacteroidota bacterium | reverse complement strand
TTTCGCCGTTCCAATTGTATTCTCCAAAAATATCATTTCCGTTGGAATCCCAACTGCAAAAACCACCAGTGCCATTATAGATGTCTGCATAATATAAATCACTTACAAAAATCTCTACATATCCATAATGATCATATTCTTCCTGAATCCAAACATGTGTAGTTCTTGTTGGAAACTTTAAACTACCGCCAACTAATAAAACATTGCTTGTCCCCCAGTTCTCTATTGCGTTTTTAATGAAATATTTTATTTTCTCCGGACTATCTCGTCCTTGAGCAGGGAAGTAGGTTCCATCGTATATTTCCTCAACACTGACAAATTTTGTTGTAATGCCTCTATCAATTTTATGCTGAATAAGATCATCTAATTCATCACTGAATTCTTCTTTAGCAAGAACTATAAATGAGTATTCATCATCAAATGATATCGGTTGATCTGGTGCATTATATTTTATTTCAACATCTATTGATTCTGCCCATTCAATCATGTTTTTTGATGGATCATATTGAACAGGATAGACCTCTACTTCAACAATGATGCCTCTTTCATTTCTGTTTATCATTCCTGCTCCAACATCATATTCATACCATTTCTGAATAGTTTTTGGTGTGGTTTTTATTGATTCAGTTTGCACATCTAGAGTAAATTGATCGTAAAGCACTGGTTCAGGTGCTATCATTAAATCCTTTGTTATCTGTTGACTGTGAATGTTTTTTGGAGTACCTCGTACGCTTTCAATTTCAGTACCAAATGGGAATGTAAATGTTTTTATGCACGTCGGTACCATGTAATGATCCTTTTTCATTAAAACAGAATTTGCTCCATCTAATTCTAAGGTTATGCAGTCGTCCTTTTCTTGTATTGATAGTTGTGAAAAGGATAATGATGTTTTTTGGTGTTTATATTCTCCAACAGGTGTAGCAACGGCCCCGAGCCCACTGATAAGTAGGACTCCCACAATTAATATAGGTAATATTTTCTTCATGTTTTCCCCATATTACTAATTGTATAAAATGCTATTTAAACCTATCGGATTTAGACCAAACTATATTTTTGTGATAAAGTATACATATATTAGACATAATTGTGAGCAATCCTATGCAAATATGAGAAAAGATGTCTCTAAAATGTAAAATGGAACCAATGTCTAATTGTGCGTTATTTAATAAATTCTTACTATTGAGCTATAAAATATTGCTAATTGGTACACATTTCACCTTTCAGATAGAGACAATTGTTGTAAAAATTATAAAATATTCCTCATCATGTAAAGAATAAAAAGGAGTACTGTATTCACCCTAGTTAACTGAATAAAGTATTTTGGAGAACGTACTATGCCAAAAAGTAGTAGAAAACAGATCGATAATGATGAAAAGAAAATACTCCGAGAGCTTCAGAAGAATTCAAAAGAAAGCATTGATAAAATCGCAAAGAAATGCGGTTTTTCAAGGCAGAAGGTTTGGAGAATCATAAAACGACTTGAGAAAAATAAAACAATCTGGGGATATCATGCAATTGTTGATAACGAAAAAATCAACATGAAAAGCTATGTGATGCTATTGAAAAGAACAAACGAGCCTATTGGGGAGGATATTGACAAAATAATAAAAGCTACTCTATCTGAAATCGGAAAACAAGTTGACGTAAATGTCCAAGTTAATAGCTATCTTCACGGTATATATGACTGGATGTTTTGTTTTACCGCAGAGGACATCAGGCAAGCAAAAAAATTCAGCGAAGTTTTAACTCGCAATTTTTCAAAATATATTGCAGAAATCCATATATTGGAAGAAATTTTTCCACTTAAAAAATGTGAATCAATCAATCCCAATTTAGACAGACTGAAGGAATATTTTTAATAACCCCTTCATATAAGTCAACTTGTCATGAATAATTAATGCTAGTACATATGATACAAATTAGAGATAAATGGACATATGTTTTTTTATAAGTGATCGTATAGTTCCAGAAGTGGCAATAGTTGTCACCCCTAGTTTCTTTGATGCAATTTTTTTTATTGCTTGTAACAAACGTATAGCATTTTTCTTTTCTGTATGATTACATTTAATAATTCCTGCTTTTCCATTGAATCGTATGAGTCTTATCCCCATCTTGTTACGATCTTTATTAAAAATATGGTTGCATTGTCTTTGTAATTCTTTTGTCATTTCTGATCGGGTAATGTCTCTATCAGAATTGTTTATTATAAATCCTATATATCGATGGCGTCTTCCTTCTTTTACTATAAGTTACACCCCAAAAAAGTAAAAAATGTTTGAGCAAAACATTTATTCTGATTCAATACGAGGTGCAAGCAAGTAGGTAACATGTCCTTTTTTCCCTGCGAAGTCGAAATCTACTCGTATAGGATTATCGTTTCCTAATGAAATTGTGATCGGCTCTTCAGCTTTTACAGGTTTGATCATATTGGTAAAATAGTCAATTGAAAAGAGGCTTTTGAATTTCCCTGATGCGTTTAATTCAACAAGTAGATCCTTGGGGAGTTTAAGATTTACTGTATCTGTATCTCCCTCTGCAAATAGTTCAAATGCGTCTTTGTCAACACTTAATGCAAGGTGATCAGAAACTGCTTCTGAGGCACGGACTCCTTTACTGAGTTCAGATGCGGTAATAACTGCTTTTGCAGGTAAATCTAGATTGGGAACTTTTGAATCTGGCATTCCTGCTGTATCAATGAGTCCCATTCTTCGTACAAGATTGCCAATTTTTACAATAAGGCGGTTAGATTTTTCGTCATATTCTAGGGATACCATCTCACCTGAGTTTGCTAGTCTCATTATTCCACTGAGTTTATCTAAATCAATTCCAAGTTCCATATCCGTTGATTTGTATTCTTCAAATGCAGTGTTTTTAATCGTCAGCTCAACCATAGCAACATGTGCTGGATCAACAGCTTTTAATGATATTCCCTTGGGTGTAATATTAAATTTAGCTTCGTTAACAAGCGGAGATGTCACATCGATTATACCTTTTATGACGTCTGATTTTACTTTAACGTTAAACATTGTTTATGCCTCCCTGGATGTAAATCCTAATGAAAAGAATGCAAATTGTGTATATAATGATGACGGTATTTTATGATTAGTCTATGGGCGAAGAAACATAAATATATCTTATACAAAAAAATATTAAAAAAATGAAATAAGAAAAAAGAGGGAAGTTGTGTTGTTTATTGGCCGAGGATATTTAATATTGAGAGATCAAATCCTCTTATCGCGGCTGTTTTTCCCATAAAGAACGTATGGCTCTTCTGAGTCAATGTCGTCTCTCTATGAGAGTATATCCCGGCAAAGTTCCTCATGAAACCAATTTGTCGTCCAGTTAGCATATTAATTTTAAATGGCTGGAAATCGATGATGATCGTTCTACTGTTGAGGATAAGATTTGATTTACCTGAATAGCACCATGCTGTGAAGGGACGATATAATTGGAACTTGTTATCTTTAAATGGATTTATCTTGTTAGCAAATCCCCAGCTCATTATAAACGCATTTGTTTTGAGTGGGCGTAAACCATTGATTCTATTCATAACATCCATGATCTCTCTAATAATCGTCATAATAAGTCCTATTATTGGATGATTTCCATAGCCTTTTGTAAACGTAGTTAATATCTCTAAAAGATGGCTAATGCTTGTAGCTTGTGACATTTCATCCATTAATTCTGGAATGACGCCTTCCATATCATTCAATTTTTCTGTTAAATCTGTTTTTATAACTTTTGCTGTTGCAGGACTAAACGAAAGTCCAATGAACAGTAATATTATTCCCATTGCAAGTAATACTTTTGTTTTTGTCATATTTGATTCCCTCTTTTTTAATATATTTAATTTTCTTACTATTCTATATTATCTTAACTATTTATATAATTTTCTATTTTTGATCTTCTTAAGAGATGTAGAGTTTAGATAAAATAATGTGAAATCTAACCTATAAAAATCAATTAATTCAAAAGAATTAATACTATTTTTAGATTTACCAATAAATAAAATAATAAAAAAAACGAAAAAATTAATTAGAGAATGGGGTAAAATCAAATGCTTTTGCTCTTCGTGCGTTTCCCATGATAAATATATATGAATTTCCTGTAAGTTTGCTTTCTACATCTATAAATAACCCGCTAAAACCTAACATTATTCCGATCTGTGAACCTCTTACTCGTTGTTGTATGCCAAAAGGTCTCCTTTCAGCTATTATAGTCCTACCTTGAGACAATTTTGCTTTGCCAGAATAACGCCAGAATGCAAATCCCTGCTTGAAGAGAGTTAGTTTTTCATCTTTTTTATTGAAAATTCCCTTTTGATACGAACCAAAACTGATGACGAACTTTTCTTTGGATCGGTCATCGAAAAGCCCTCTGTTAAAAATATTATTTATAATACTGCCACTAGAAAATAAACTTCGTCTGCTGAAGATCCACTCTATTATTTTCACAAGTATTTCTCTTAATATCGGGGTCGTCGCAAACAATTCATTTGAACAGCAATCTTTAATCAATTTTAGAATTTCTTTATCGCTCTCTGCTCTCTCGATTTTATCCATTAAGTTGTTCAATGCTGTAGTAACTGATTTATACTCTTGATCACAGAGTTTATTTTGAGTAACACTTGCAGAAGCTGGAATCATGGCTACTGCTAAAAATAGAAATGTTGCTCCTATTGCAAATATTGCTTTATTTTTTATCATTTCAATGACCTCGTTAAGACCTTGTTATAATAATGGATTGTTTTCAACCATTTATATAATTTTCTATCATTTATATAAGAAATTAAAGTAAATTAAATAAATAATAATTGTTCACTATGTACTTTCTTTAATCAACATGACAAAAATTAAAAGGAGACTTACCAACTATCTAATCCTCTCTCCATGTATGTTTACACTTCGTACAAGTATAAAATCTGCTTTCAGGCTCATCGCTTCCCCGCATCTGTCTCAATATCCAAGAAGCTTCGTTATGTTCACACTTTGGACATTTAATACGTGTCTTTGGAAGAATATCTATCTTCTTTTCTAATATTACTGTCTCTTTTTCTACCTGTTTTTCTACAACAACTGCTTTCCCTTTTTTCTTTTTTTCATATCCGCATTTGCTGCACACAAAGATGTCCTCTTTTGGAAGCATAAGTGATTTACATTTTGGACAAAACATCATAATTCAAACCTCTTAATAACATCATTTATTATCTTATTGTGATCAGTCGCTAGAGCAGGTAATTGATGAACATCAAAAAACTTAACATCAGAAGCATCATCACCAGCTTTTACATTTCCCTCAACAATATCTAAAACATAAATAATTGTTATTATGTGGCCACGAGGATCTCGATTTGGGTCAGAATACACCCCAGCAAGGGTACGTATTTTTGTTTTCAGACCGGTCTCTTCTGACACCTCTCGTATTACAGCATCTTCAGTTTTTTCTCCATATTCGACAAAGCCACCAGGTAATGCCCATTTTCCTTTAAAGGGTTCATTTTTTCTTTTAATAAGGAGAATCTGTTTATCTTTTAATATTATTCCATCTGTAGTTATGCTTGGGATTTTATAACTCATAAAACAAGGAAATAGCATTTCTATATAAAAACGTTTGACAATAATGATATTAGATAGGATTAAAACGGTTATCAAAGCTCTGATATTATTTTCAATTGTGTTATTTTAAAAATTCATTCCAAAAACAGGGCAATTCCTTTTCAAGTTCTTTAGCCCACAATTCAAAAAGTTTCTCGCTATCTTTTATTACATCTAATTTGAACATAATCCTTTCTCCTCTCTTAAGATGTTCCACTATGAACTATCATTACGAAGGAGGAACATTTTTTCGATAGACCGATCATGCTCTCTTCTATGCATCCCATCGTTTCTCGTTCTTTGTTCCTTCTCGTTCTTATTCATTAATAAAAAATGGTTTATATGTCTTTTATGCAGATACATCTCCTTGTATTTATGTAGATGATTCTTTTTTATATTTCTCGTTTGATAACAATTTGCTGCCTAGTAAATTTTTAAAAAATAGTAAAACTTTAAATGGCATTATATTATACCAAGCTTGGGACGGGATGCAACATGCAAAACAAAAAGGATAGATGCAGAGGATATACTTAGTATCTGTGTAATATCGTTGATTGTATTGTTATTGTTAGTAATAAATGTAACAGGGACCTTATAGCTATTTCGAGGATTTGTTTCTCATCTCATTTTTTTATTTTATCTAGATATTTTCAGATGGATTGCTACCTCATTTATTTGATCGATGCCTTTCAACGAAGAAAGCATGCCTACAAGAGTACCTGTAATAATATCTGCTGGAAATTCAGAGAGCACGATCTCTTTGCCATTAACCTCAATTTTTATTTTTTGTTTCCTCTTCTTTTTGTCAATTTCTTTTTTAATAATTTTCATAACCTCCTCAAAATCATCCTGATATTGCATAATTGTGTTATCTCTT
>JADFUS010000006.1 GCA_015222165.1 Bacteroidota bacterium | reverse complement strand
GAGCCGATGGAGGGATTCGAACCCACGACCTGCTGATTACAAATCAGCTGCTCTGACCAACTGAGCTACATCGGCATTTCCTTTTTTGCAGTGCAAATATAGGGATAAAAAAATCCCTCTGCAAATATTTTACAATATAATTTTAGTCTTTTTTATGTCTACGCTTTATATATCGACCTAACTCCCCGAAAATCAGCAGTAAAGAGGTCGAAAAAAATATTACTATCCATTCGCTAAAAGTTAAAGAAACTACCCTAAATACCTTTCCACCGTAAGAAACGATTAAAAACTGTCCCAAAAATATTAACATCGAAACATACATAAAAGCTCTGCTCTTCTTTATATTTTTGAATGCCGAAGTGAAACCGCTTTCAAAAACTTTGGCATTAAACATATTCCAAAACTGCATCATGACAAATGTAGTGAAGAAAATTGTATGTCCTTTTATTTGATTTTCGTAATTTGTGTCAACATAATAAAGTAAAATAATAAGTATGCTTACCAGAAAAGCTCCCATGCCGAAAATGTTTCGTCTCATCTTTTTGCTGATGATAAATTCGTTCTCTTTACGTGGTTTTTCGTTCATAACTTCTTCGACTGGAGGTAAAGAAGATAATCCTGCTGCCGCTAGGGTGTCCATAATTATGTTAACCCATAGAATTTGTGTGATAGTAAGGGGTGGTTCGCTTCCTAGGGCTACGGCGATTATGAAAATCCCTAAAGCTACAATATTTATAGTAAGTTGAAATAGTAAGAAACGTTGTATGTTCCTATATAATGAACGTCCCCACATGACAGCTGTAGATATGCTTTTAAAGGAGTCGTCAATAATCGTAATATCGCTGGCATCTTTTGCTACAGATGTCCCACTGCCCATAGAAAGCCCTACATCGGCAAAGTTTAAGGCTGGAGCGTCGTTTGTTCCGTCTCCAGTGACAGCGACAACCATTTTTAGACGTTGTAACGATTGAACAAGACGTTTTTTATCTATAGGTTTGGCTCTTGAAATGATTTTTAAAT
Organism: Bacteroidota bacterium; assembly: GCA_015222165.1. Taxonomy (GTDB): domain Bacteria; phylum Bacteroidota; class Bacteroidia; order Bacteroidales; family Rikenellaceae; genus JADFUS01. The sequence goes on along the minus strand of JADFUS010000006.1, from coordinate 7,923 downwards.
TCATAACAATGTCGTCAAGTTGTTTGTCTGTAAGAAGAGCAAAGTCTGAACCTGTGATATGATTTTTTGTTAAAGAATCTTTTTTATCGTCCCATAATCCTATGCGTCGAGCAATTTCTATTGCTGTTGCTGAAGTGTCTCCAGTAACAATTTTTACCTCTACACCAGCACTCATACACTCTGCGATAGCAAAAGGAACTTCTTTTCGTATAGGGTCATCAATAGCCACTATTGCCAATAAGTTAAAAATTGTATCGTCATAAATTTCGTCGCAATTATCTCCTTCAACTATAGCATAACCCATTGCTAATGTTCTTTTTGCTTGGTGTTGGTAGCCTAAAAGCATATCGGTATAAGATTTCATCTCGTTGTCCGATAAGTTACACTTTGAAAGAATTACTTCTGGAGCTCCTTTTATGTAGATAACTTTTTTATCAAGGGTTTTGCTATTTACAAGGGTAAGCATAGATTTGCGTTCAGAGGTAAATGCTTTTTGATCTATGATTTTTTCATCTTCACGAAGAGTTTTATAATCTATATTTTTTGTTTTTAGCCAAAGTAGGAGCGCCGATTCAGTAGGGTTTCCTATGGTGCTTATTTTCCCATCTTTAATTTCGAGATGTGAGGTGCTGTTTATAGCGATACCTTCATAAAGTAAATCATCAGAAATTCCGTCAATGATATTTATATCACTAACATTCATCTGATTTTCAGTTAGAGTCCCTGTTTTATCGGTACATATAACGTTTATAGCTCCCATGGTTTCACAAGCGTGCATCTTTCTAACAAGATTATTACTTTTTAGCATTCTTCGCATATTTAATGCTAGGCTAAGTGTGACACTCATAGGTAATCCCTCGGGAACAGCCATGACTATTAAACTTACAGCTATCATGAAGTAGTTTAGTATGACATAAATAGTATCTATATTTATCCACGAATTTAGACTTAAAATATCTACTCCTTGGTAAAATAGAAATGACATAGAACTAGTGAAAAACAGAATAGATATTAAACTCCACCATTTTAAATCAAGATTGGGAATAGATTTTTTAGTTTTGAAAATAGCTTTTATGGTATCGTCTATGATAGAAATAACACCTTTCATAGCGATTATGAATAGTGAAAAAAGCGATATTTTTAATGTTGTCATAGGAATTTCACCTATGATTTCAGAATTTATATTTATATACTTTATTAAGAGTATAAAGAAAACTAAAAATGATAATACAGAGCCTATGATACTTATTACTCCAGCTAATTTATCAAGTTGTTTTGTAAGTGGTGTTTTTTCTTTATTTTCTACTGAAGATGCTTTTGCTACATCGCCTAATTCTGTGGCGTCACCAACTTTTTCTACAGCCATAACACCGCTTCCCTCTATGATTGTAGTGCCTCTAAGAAGTTGAGAAGAGTGGTAGGTTGCCTCTTTGTCAAAAAGTTTGGGGTTAGTAGTCTTATATACAAATAGTTCGCCTGTTAAAGACGATTCGTTTATTCCTAAGGCCATGGATTCTAATAATTTACCATCTGCAGGAATTTCTTCTCCAGCTTCTAGTAAAATAATATCTCCAACGACGACATCTTTTTTTTCTATGATATGAACAGCCCCATTTCGTAAGACTCTAACGGGTGCTTTGTCGTTTATGATGTTAAGAATATCAAATTTTCGTTGTGCATCATATTCAAACCAGAATCCTATAGATGTGGATAAAAATATTGCTACAATAATACCTATAGTTTCTGTATAATCGCCATGCACATACGCAATTATCAAAGATAATAGTGCGGTGAAAATTAATATTTTTATTATGGGGTCTTCAAATTTCTCTAAAAAAAGTTTAAAAACAGATTTCTTTTTTGGAGGCGTAATAATGTTTTCTCCATGTTCTTTTCTGCTTTTAAGAACTTGATTTTCAATAAGACCTATTTTAGGATTAGTCATGATACATTCTATTTATAAGCTACAAATATAATAAAGATATAGGTAAGGTTTTAAAAAAATGAAATAATCTTTCAGCAAAAACATAATTTTATTATCTTTGAGAAAGTTAATTGTATATAATATATATAAAATGAATAAAATAGAGAGGTTAGTAGATTTTGTAAGTAAAAGATTTGGTGATAAACAGCAAAAACAAGTAGAGAAAGCTGTAGAATTAGCACGTTCTCTTATTGGAAATACGAAAAGATATGATGGAGGTGATTTCACGGAACACGCTGTGGGAGTTGCTCTTATAGTTGCGGAAGAGATTGGGCTTAGGCTTGATTCTATTTTAGCATCTTTGCTTCACGATGTCTCAAGAATGGGACTTCTGAAATATGATGATGTAGAGATTGAGTTTGGTGTGACGGTTCGTGAGGTGTTAAAAGGAATGAATAGCATATCAAAAGTAGAAACAAATACAGATAGTAAACAAACAGAGTTTTTTAAGGAGCTTATAGTTTCATTATCTTCAAACCCTCGAGTGATATTGATAAAACTTGCTGATAGGCTTGAAGTTATGCGTTCTTTAGAGATTTTTCCACCTGAAAAAAGAGTGAAAAAATCGTGGGAAACGCTACATATATATTCCCAAATTGCACATAAATTAGGGCTTTACAATCTGAAATCGGAGTTGGAAGATTTATCTTTACGTAATCTAGAACCAGATGATTATAAAGAGATAGAACGTAAAATTATAGAAACTGAAGAAGAGAGAGATAATTTTATTGTTAAATTTATTGAACCAATAAAAAATAATCTTGATAAAAAAGGAATAAAATGTAGTGCCAAAGGAAGAACAAAATCGATATATTCTATATGGCGAAAAATGCAGAAACAGAAAGTTGCTTTTGAAGATGTATATGACGTTTTTGCTGTTCGTTTTGTTCTTGATGCACCAATAGACGAAGAGAAAAGTTTATGTTGGTACACTTACTCTGTCGTTACAGATTTTAATAATCCGAACCCTAACAGACTTAGGGATTGGGTGTCTATACCAAAATCTAACGGTTATGAATCTTTACACACCACAGTTGTCACAAAAGAGGGACGTTGGGTAGAAGTTCAGATACGTACACAGCGTATGGACGAAATGGCTGAATGCGGAATTGCTGCACATTGGCGTTATAAAGGCGTCAAAGAAGAGGCAAATGAAGATAGCAAAGAGTGGTTAGAGAAGTTAAGAAATGTTATAGATAGTGTCGATGTAAAAGATGGAGGCATAAAATTTACTGGTGATATAGAGCAAACAAATAGAGAGATTTTTGTTTTTACACCAAATGGGGATCTTAAAAAATTACCTAAAGGTTCGACAATTTTAGATTTTGCCTATGATATCCATACTAACCTAGGAAATACTTGTGTTGGTGGGCGTATAAATCATAAAAATGCAACTATTCGTGAGGAGATAAAAAGTGGAGATCTTGTTGAAATTCTAACTTCAAAAAATCAAATTCCACGAAGAGATTGGCTTAATATTGTTCAAACATCTAAAGCCAGAAGTCGTATAAAAGCTTTTTTGAGAGATCAGGAAACCAAAGATTCTATGATTGGGCGTGAAGAGCTTGAGCGTAAATTAAAAAATTGGAAACTAAATATAGACTTAGAGGAATCAACAAATTATCTTTGTAAAATTTATAAGATAAAATCTGTTGCCGATGTCTATAATATGATTGCTATTAATGAGTTAGATATTCTTGATATAAAAAATGAACTGGTAAAATATCTTGACATTAAAAGCGGTAAAGTTGAAGATGTTTCTCGTAATGAAGAGAAACAAGTAAAGAAAACTAAAAAACCAAGCGATGATACCCTTATAATAGGTGATGATCTTGATGGTATGCAGTATAAAATGGCAAAATGCTGTAATCCAATATTTGGAGATAAAGTTTTTGGTTTTGTCACTGTTTTAAGTGGAATAACCATTCATCGTTATGATTGTCCAAATGGAAAACGTCTTCTGGAACAATATCCTTATCGTATTATTGAGGCTCATTGGCAAGGTGAAGCTACAGAAACTTCTATAGCTAGAATAGGTATAACATCTGAAGATATCATGGGTTTAGAATATAATATAAAAGAAATTTTAAAAACTTTATCTGTAGAGTTAAGAGGTATTTCTACCGATTACAGCAAAGGTGGCGTGGAGTCTGTAGTTACAATAGCAGTAAATAATAGAAGTGCTATTGATAGTGTGGTATATTTATTGAAACAAATTTCGGGAATAAAGAAAGTTTTAGTTTATAAATAAAAAGAATATTATTATGAGAAAAATTATTTTAGGAGTGGCGTCATTTTTAATGATGTCTATGGTGTTTGTTGGTTGCGATATTGATGATGGTTCAGATACTCGTGATGAAATTGTTGGGATTTATACAGCGTCTATTATTACAAATGAAATAAAAACAATTGTTTCGACAAGTGAAGTGAAAACTTCAGAGAAAAAGTATGATGGAAAAATTAAAATTGAAAAAAATGAATCTAGTTTTTCTAATTTTGGTGTAAATTTAAAAAAATGGAAATCATCTAGTAGTTCTTATTCTTCTTATAAAACAGGTTCTTATATATCTGGAAAATTGACAATAGACCCTTTAGATGATAAGGGAGAATCTTCAACAACTTTTAATGGTGTAACGGTAAAAGAGAGTTGGAATCTAAAACATTCTTATACACCAGCTTCATTAGATGGCTCTAATCTTTCTATTAATGGAACTATAATAGGAACAGGAAGTCATAATGATGAACCATATAAATATAGTGCAACAGAAAATTGGACTTTAGTTAAAGATTAAATAATAAAGGGCAGATTTATCTGCCCTTTATTATTATATTATTTTTTTAAAGACTCTTTATTTAGAGCTTCTTTAAAAATTTCTTTATCTAATATATTTGTTTGTTTAGCTAACATTCTTAAAGCGCATTTACGAATAACATTTGAAATAGAACCCCCTGATAATTCATATCTAGATGCTATTTTTATATATTCATTAGTCTCTTTTCCGAGCCACGATTTAGGTAGCATTTTAAGCCATAATTTAGCACGTAAATCCTCTGTTGGCATAGAGAAATATATCACTGATTGAAAACGTCTTGAAAAAGCTTCATCAATATTTGATTTTAAATTTGTTGCTAATATAACTGTTCCAGGAAAATCTTCTATACGTTGTAAAAGATAAGCAACTTCTTGATTGGCGTGTCTGTCATTAGAAGTATTTGTAGATGTTCTTTTTCCAAAAAGAGAATCTGCTTCATCAAAAAAGAGAATCCAATTTCTATTTTCTGCCATGTCAAATACTTTGGCTAAATTCTTTTCTGTTTCCCCTATATATTTGGAAACTATCATAGATAAATCTATTCTATATACATCTATATTATTTTTTTTGCCAATAAGTGTGGCAGCAAGTGTTTTTCCTGTTCCTGGGGGTCCATAAAAAAGAGAACGATATCCAGCTTTTAGAAAACGATTTAATCCCCAATCTTCCATTATTACATTGCTACTTTTAATCCATGTGTTCAACTCATTAATATCTTCATAAACTTGATAGTCAAGCACCATATCCTCCCAATTCAGTTCTGTAGTAATTAATTTAGCAGGAAATCCAACGCTGTAATCTGGCTTGTATTCTTTTCCTTTAAGAACTTTGTATAGTGTTTCATCTGAAATTAGTAGCTGACCGCTTAAAAAAGGTTCTCCGTTTCCTACTCCTTCTAATCGGAGTATATTATTTTTATAAAACCAATGTTCTTTTTCGAACATTGTACCAATATATTTACGTTTTTCTATATCCTCACCTGCAATAATAAATGCTACAGTCTCTCCCGTAGGAAGAAACCCTCCATGAGAAAATCCTTTCCACCCTCCAAATTCAGTATAGCTTCTATTAAAATTCTTATTTTGAATAAAAAAGACATCTAATATTTGAGGATATAAATGGGGCATTAATCCAAGCATTATAACTATTTTTTCATCAAAAGTAATAGTGTCATTATTTATGAGAGATTCTAATTTTCCATTTTTTGGTGGTTCTATTTTATAAAGAGAATCTATTTCACACTCTTGTTGAAAATATAGATTTATAGAAGTTGATATGATTTTTTGAAACCATGCAATTTCAGCTGTTAATTCATTATTTTTTATTGTTCCTTTTTGTTTTGCCATTATTTTGTAATAATAAATTATAGCCCAGCAGTTTTTCTTACATCACTGACCCAATCTTGACAATTATGTTTTATTAAGCTATATTCGCCAGGAGGATTATTAGCATCAATAGCTCTTGTTAATTTAGCATCTTCTTCTTCGTTGTGGCTTATTATTCCTCTATTTTTATAACCGAAATTTGCAACATTTTCTGAAAATAGTGATCCCCCACCATCAGCATGGAATCCAACATTATCTGAATTTCCTACAGGTAAGGCTCTAACGTTATCAAAAATAATATGTCTGTGATTTAATTTAAGATTTCCAAAACCTATATTCCAATCTTTACCTTTACCTTTTCCTGACGACGACGAAGAAGAAGAAGAAGAAGAAAAAGAAGAAGAAGAACCAAATGAACCTAATGATCTTGATTTTTGCCAAGCCATTTTCTGTATAGTTCCACTTCCTACCTTCATCTGCATGGCTTTATTACCCATAACATCAGCTTCTTTTTCTAAAGAGATATCATCGTTAACATTTATGCCTTGCATTTGCATAGTTGGTTTTACTCGTCCTTGTTTTTGTTGAACTACATGCCATGCTTCATGAGGCAAATGTTTTTCTTGTCCCGAAGAAATATGTATATTATTTCCTTGAGCATAAGCTAGAGATTGCATCTGAGCTGGTTTAGAAGAGTTGTAATGTACACTCACATCGTCCATTTTGTAGTTGGAAAGATTTTCTATTCCACTTTTTAAATTATTTGGTAGTCCAGTATCATTTTTTCTTTGTATAATGTCACTCATTTTTCTTTGTATAGTCGATAAGTTTCTGTTGTCAACTATTGATAGATTATTATTATCTTTTTTTGTTTGAATAACCCGAGATGATTTTTTTTGTGATATTTTTTCAGCTTTCATAACTTTAAGATTTAATTATTATTATTTCCATTGAACAGTTATTATTTTTTTAAGCCACGAATAGCGAATTAGTTTGTAACTCCATGGTAAAGAGTCTAATAACATATCATAGCTTTTATTATCTACATAAATGATGCAATTTTTTTCTTTATCTATTTCTATTCTTCCCGAACGTTTTAGAAAACTTTCTTTAAAACCATTTAAAGATGTATTTTTTATTTTATCCCAATTTGCTTTTATTCCTAAAAGCATTTCATGTACAGTGTTTTTTTCTTTATCTGTTAAAGTTAATTTTTGAGGAAGAGGAACATAAAACGGAGATGCTGTTAGTATTCTATTAAGAGATAAATCTGATTCTTTAAAAGCTATATCATCATCTTCAAAAAGTATATATTGTAATACAAAAATAGCACGTATTTTCGTAGATACATCTTTAAATTTCCCATCTTTATCAAGATATCCAAGTCGTTTAAATAACATAGGAAACCATGGAGAAATAAGTGTTAATCCTGCATTGCTAATAAAAATTATTTTAGATTCTGTTTTGTTAGAAAGATTTTTTTCTATTTTATTAATAATATTAAACAGAACTTCATATTTCTCTTTTTTCTTTATTATTGTCTCTTTTATTAAAATAAATTCGTTCTCGTTTGATATAGATTTTATGTTGTTATAAAAATGTATATATAAATGGGTGTCAGAATAAAAATCATATTTTTTATTAGTCATATTTACTAAAATAGAATATAACTTTTCTTTTTTTGAATTTATAATACTTAAATCATCTATTAAATTTTTATATCCTACAAAGAGTAAATGTCAAGAAAAAGCCCCTATTTTTTTTATCCATAAAGTTTGTAAATTTATAGAGTTATTAACAG
>JADFUS010000016.1 GCA_015222165.1 Bacteroidota bacterium | reverse complement strand
TAACCAATGTCAATGTCCTTTTGCCTGTGTGGTAACAGGACATCGATTCCTGTTTTAAATGTTTTAAGGTTGATCTCGTTGGAAACATACTAGTAACATTTAGAAAAATCTCATAAAAAAGAGATGTTTATATGGTTAAACCACAACTCTAGTATGTTTAGTAGTATTGGAAACATATGTGGAAATCGTTCAAGTAGTCGTTGAATTAATTGAAATGAATATTGTACGTTTACTTGTAATGATGCTTCAAGACTTGACCATTCAACTATTCAACTGGTAGAGCGATCTACGTTCTTTTTTTTCAGATCTGTAATAAATTTCATACCATTTAACAGTACATTAATATCTCCATTGAGAATTGCTCTGGATAATTGAGTTGCAATATAGGTGGGTCGTAAATAATAGCTTCTATTTGCTTTTCTTACATAGGAATACAGTTCTTCAAGTGTGAAATTCCCTAGATTTCTTTGTGAATTGGCGACAACTATATATTCATCTTTTGATATCACATCATTTTGTACTGCTTCTTTCCAGAGATCTGAACCCATTGCATAGAATAACACTCCAAAAAGGGCAACATCAAGTTTTAATGAGTAGGCAAATTTGATGGTGTTTTCAATATGTTTTGTTGTCTCTATTGGTGCTCCAAATATGAAGGTACCAAACGTTTTAAACCCTGATTTCTGTGCAAGATTGACTGCGTTTCTTATCTGTTGAAGAGTAATTTTTTTATTATAATAATCAAGGACATCCTGATTTCCCGATTCAATCCCATAGCCAATCAGTTTTACGCCAGCTTTCTTCATTTTGGTATAGAGTTCTTTATTTATTGTATCTACTCGAGCTCCCATTATCATTAAATCGCTATCAATTCCTGTCTCAAGGAGCATATCAAATATCTTATGTGCACGACGGATATCTGCAAGAAAGTTATCATCAACAAACATAATGGAGTTATAGCACTGGTCTATTTCTTGAATTTCTTTTACAACATTTTCTGCAGATCGTTGTCGATACGCATAGCCTTGTATTGTATTGCCATATCGTGCACAGAAACGACATGAAAAAGGACAACCTCGGCTTGTTATGATTGATGTAAATTTCTTTCTATATTTGAAACCCCAAGGAAAATTCCCGTAGTCATATTTTTCAACTAGGTGTCGTGCGGGAACCGGAAGCGTATCTAAATCTTTAATGATTCTGAGAGGTTTTCCTGTTTTAATAGTGTTTTTTTCTTTGTATAATATTCCATGAATATCTGATAGTTTTTGTTTTCCTTGTATGTATTTCACTATTTCTATAATTGTTTGTTCTCCTTCCGATATAACACTGATATCTGCTTGTGGAATATCGTTTAAGGCGCGATGTTTGGTGATGATGCAATGAGGGCCTCCCAGGATGATAGGGATGGTTGGTTCAGTTTCTTTTATTATTTTTGAGATAGTTGCTACATCTCTGTAATTATCCATGTAGACACTAATACCAATGGCATCTGCAGATGCTATTGTTTTTGTGAATTGTTCAGATGATAGGTCTTCCATAAAGAGATCAAGTATTTCAACTTGATGACCATTATTTTCTAAAACAGCTGCGATATAGAGAAGCCCAAGTGGTGGATAGACTGTTTGTGAATTGAAGTCTGTTATTACTCCTTTTTTGAGTCCACTGCCGCATTTTAACAGAAGTATTTTCATTTGATATCCCTCGTTATCATAAGTTTCATATGACTATTATGAGTAAATTAATTTTTTTAACCATTGTTTTTTCCTCCCTTGCCCTATTTCTATAGGGTTATATAGTATATAAATGTTATAGACCAAACTTGGTAAGTTACTTGAAATATCATATGACTTACAAAAGTTGATAGACTAAAAAAGAAAAAAAGAGTTGAGTAAAATCTTCTTCAAAAATGGTATTACAACTTGCTTTTCATTGATATTTTGTGATAAAAGTTTTTGTTGATAACCACTAGACCACTGGCCCTTATGGAAGCGGAATATGCTTTTTATTTTAGTAATTTGCTATGATAATAAGGATTTGTTTTGTCCTGTATTCATACCTAGCAGGTTCTTGATCTAATCAAACCGTCTAATTATTTAGCAATTTTACCGAAAATAATAAATACTATTAATTACCATAATGGTAATTATGAATAGATATACGAAGATGTATGGTTGGTTATATAACACATTTGGAAATAACACATTTACCATAGACGATTTTAGGATGACTTTTCCAAGCCCTCAACCTACAAAAATCATTCACGATTTAATCAAATTAGACTTTATGAAACGAGTAAAACGTGGGAAATATCAAATAATAAATCCGGAAGACTTTGTAAAAAGAATTGTACAAGAAAATTTAGAAAAAGATGATATCTTACAGAAATCTAATAAAAAATATGCTTTTACAAACAGCACAGCAGTTAATATATGGACTGATGGCTACTATTGGACTGATTTCACCAAAGGATTTAAACCAATTCATATCTATATCTTAAAAAGAGATATCAAGTATTGGGTGGAATTTTTTAAAAAACATGATGTAGAATACGTCTCAGAAGGAGAAAATAAAACATTATTTGGCTTAACATATGTTTTACATCCTAAAGAAAAATTTACTTTTGAGAATAAAGATGGCGATGCAGTTGTTCCCATAAAAGAAATAGTACAATACTGTCAAAAAAATATCTATTTATACAGACCCGCATTAGAATATTTAGATAAAAAATATCATTTACATCTATTTGATAACTATGAACAGGTGGCATCATGATTACTGACTTTTCTAATAGAGAAAAAGAATGTTTCACTTTTTTAAAGTTAATTCCTAAAGAAAAACAATATGTAATTATTGGGGGTTATGCTGTCACCTCATTTGGATTTTCTCGTTTTTCTGTTGATTTGGATATTACGATACCTGAAAGTGAATTGCCTTTTTTTAAAAAAGCACTCTCAGATAATGATTTTGTATTTACAAAAGGAAAAGACGATTTATTATATTCTGGTAAATTTGAAAGATATGAAAAAGGTCTTGTAAGTATTGACCTATTAATCAATGGAGTTTCGTCTCGTCAAACTGGATATCTTTATCCATTCCAATATCTTTTTAAGAACTCTCAAATCAGGGAGACAAGTGGTTGGGATCCATTAAATAAAGTAAAGGCAAGGATTGCAAAAAAAGAGATGCTCATAGCATTGAAAATTCATTCGATGAGAATGACTGATAAAAGAGATGTTATCATGCTTTGTTATGAGATACCCAATATTCGAATTATAATTAATCATTTGAAGAATAGCCCTAAAGAAAAAATAATTGAACATGTTAATGAGTTGTTAGTTAATTTAAATGAAAAGAATCTTATAGATTCAATAAAAGGTGTTTATTCAATTGATGATAAAATTTATAAAAAAACGATAGAAAATTGTCAGAAAACTATGAATGAAATTAAAGAAAGAATTTAGTAAGTCCGTCTAAAATACCATTAAAAATCTTGTTGTTTTTCTACGAGATCTTTATACCCTGATAACCACTAGACCACTGGCCCTTACTTGCAGTACGACATCTATTAATATTTTATATGTTTTAAGATACAATACTAAAAATCAAGATCAATAACTAATAATATCATATTTTGTAATAAATGTACAGGTATGAGAGTTTGTTAGATATCAAATTAATAGCTAGCAGGTTTTGAACTATCATCATATAAACCAAAAGTTGTTTTGAAAAGGTGAGGAGAAAAAAAATATGGCACAAAAAGATGATATGGTAACATATGGAAGCTGGGCGTTTCTCATTGGTATTCTCATCGCATTTATTGCGGGTTTATATCAAGCATATACTCTTGAAATGGGTGAAAACTTTTTTGCAACCGATATCGGCGGATGGGTTGCATGGCTACTTGCGATTATTGGGTTTATCGTTGGTTTCTTAACGTTCTTTGGAAAAGGAACGATCACTGCAAAAGAAATACCTGGGTTTCTGATAGCCGGTATCGCTCTGGTAGTGATGTATGGCGTATTCAGAGACCTTGATATCGGTCCAACGATTGGTTCGCTGTTTCATGGGGTATCCATGAGTATGGCGATATTTGTTGCCCCCACAGTTGGCATACTCTCCATTGCGGTTATCTGGGTTATTGGAAGAGATAAATAAAGTATTACTTTCCCACTTCTTCTTTTTTTTATTTTTTTTCAAATCAAATCACTAGGGTAAACTATTATCATAGGTTAATGATTAGAAGTTGAATCTTCCAAAAAAGTTAAAATGATATAATGGTGATTCAGAACAATATACAATGTGTCCAGATTTTCTCATTCCCGAAGATAGAAGAACTCTGTTCTTAAAAAAAAATACATAATTGTTGTTACTATACTAATCTGGATATTTGCATTAATTATTATTATCACACATTTCTTTTTATAGCGAAAAATACCATTTTTTACTCTAATTAATTATCATATAGGTTTATGGTTATAAATAAAGCTTACAAGATAGTGCAATTTGAGTTCAAGAGAAATCATTATATATGATTTAACCATCTAGAATGTGTGACAAAGAGTAACATATAAAATGGGGGAAAGAGTAATGAAAACAAAACTGGTACTGAGTATTATCTGTATTGTCAGCCTACTTCTCCTGATTCCTAATTGTGCTGCACTGCCGTACCCCTCTCCAGCATCACATTCCACCACTAGTTTCATGTCTATAGACGATCTACCAGTGAGTGATCCTCCACGATGGTTTACTATCCTGTATACCATCATCATCTTCTCTCTGAAAGGCCGCATTGTCCTTGTTACCCCTCTTGCCATTACACCAGGTGATGATTATTGGGGAGATTACGATATAATTAGCTATGTATTCTTTTTCCTCTTACTCACCCTTGTCTATCGTTTTGCATTTTGGTTTACCTTCCTTCATAACCTTGCAGAACACTACAACTGGGATATCCCCGAGAACATCTCATCATAACCTCATGATGAGAGGTTAAGACTCGCATAATCTATCTATGATTGGATATTCTACTCCTTATGTATCAAATTTAATAATTATAGAACGT
>JADFUS010000015.1 GCA_015222165.1 Bacteroidota bacterium | reverse complement strand
TTGCTCTTGAGCTTCAACTTTAAAAAAAGCAAAAACTAAAATTAAAATAACGTAAATTTTCTTCATACACATAAAAATAAATTAACTAATTACAACATTATAAGTTGTAAAGATAACTATATTTAATTAAAAAGCAAAAGAAGCACAATAATATTACTATTATTGTGCTTCTTTTATTACAAATATATTTTATTTTCCTAATTTCTTACGTATAGCAAGGAGCATATCATCTACCATAGCGTCCATATCCCACTTAGGAGCCCAATCCCACTCTTGACGAGCACAAGCATCATCAAGTTTATTAGGCCAAGAAGACGAAATAGCAGCTTTTACAGAATCAATATTATAATCCATTTCAAAAGAAGGAATACGTTTTTTTATCGCTTCAAAAATTACTGGAGGATTAAAACTCAAAGAAGCTATATTAAAACTATTTCTATGAATAAGTTTTGACGCATCTGCCTCCATAAGATTTACACAAGCATCTAAAGCATCTGGCATATACATCATATCCATAAAATTTTCTTTAGGAACATTACATGTGAATTTACCATCACGTATTGCAGCATAGAAAATCTCTACAGCATAATCTGTTGTGCCACCACCTGGAAGAGCTACATTTGAAATAAGACCGGGGAAACGTACACTTCGAGCATCAACACCGAATCTCTCAAAATAATAATTTCCTAACATCTCACCTGTAACCTTACAAACACCATAAATAGTATTTGGTTGCATGATAGTATCCTGAGGAGTATTGTCTTTGGGTGTAGTATTTCCAAAAGCACCTATAGAACTTGGTGTAAATACTGAACAACCGAAATTTTTAGACACTTCAAGACAGTTTATCAACGCACCCATGTTTATCTTCCACGCAAGCATTGGATTAGCTTCACCTGTTGCAGACAACAAAGCAACAAGATTATATATGCTATCAATACTGTATTTGTGAACTATAAATGCAAGAGCTGTAGCATCAAGAACGTCCAACTTTTCGTAAGGACCATCAATAGCGAAATTCAAAGAATCTCTAACATCAGATGCAACGACATTGTTTGCACCATAAATTTTACGAAGATGAGAAGTTAATTCAGAACCTATCTGACCACCCGCACCTACTATTAATATTTTTTTCATTGCTTAATTTGAAAATAGTATTTATAAACTGTTTCTTAATTATTTAGGATAGACAACACGATGATGATAGATGTCTATTAACTTAGTTATTATAACATTCTTCACTGTCTCAAACTCTACAAACGACAAAGGAGAATTTCTATATTGTCCTAAAGATTGCTGTTTTGCAACTATAGAATCTACGAGTTGTTTTAAGCTATCTTTATCATGAGTTTTTAAAGTTCTTGAAGCTGCCTCCACAGAATCGACAATCATACAAATTGTTTGCTCTTTTGTGAAAGGAGAAGGACCAATATATTTAAAGTCATGTATATCTACAAGCTCTTCTTTTCCTGCTTCTTCAACCGCTTTATGATAGAAAAACTGTATTACTGAATCTCCATGATGTGTCAATATGAAATCTGAAACTACGGTAGGAAGAGCATATTTACGTGCTAAAGTTAAACCATCAACAACATGGCTACTTATTATTCTCGCACTCTCTATAGGAGTTAAATCTTTATGATTATTTTCGTCTGAACGAACATTCTCGACAAAAAATGCAGGATTCATAGTTTTACCTATGTCGTGATATAATGCTCCAGCTCGTGCCAAAAGAACATTTCCTTTTATAGCTTTCACAGCCTCCTCCGAAATGTTAGCAACTTGCAAAGAGTGTTGGAAAGTTCCTGGTGCTTTTTTTGAAAGTTCTTTTAATAGATTTTGGTTTGTATCGCACAACTCCACTAACGTAATATCTGTAACGAAACGGAATGTCTTTTCGAATATAAAAATCAATTGAACCATAGCCAAAAGTATAAGCACATTGGCAACAAACCACAATATCATTTTTAAATCTGAAGGATATATCTCTTGCTGACGCATAAAAGTAAATGCGAAATATATTACTATATAAGAGAGTAACGTTGCTAAAAGCGCAAGAAATAATGAATTCCTACGATAAGAACGACGCAAGAAATAGACTCCCGAAACTCCAGCTATTAAATTAAAAATAACAAATTCAAAAGGCTGTGGAGCAAAAGTAGCACACACCAATAAAATAAAGGTATATTGAATTATTGCCACTCGAGAATTAAAAAATTGCGAAAGATAAAACGGAACTACCGCAAAAGGAATAACATATATACTTATATATGGAATTTGTGAAACCACGGAACAAAGAAATGCCATCATCAAATATAGTGTAGCAATAAAAAGCACTATATTTAACTTCAACGTTTTTTTTGTAAATAATAAAAACATTGAGAATGTAGAGATAATTATAATAAGAGTTAAATAAAGAAAATTCCCTAAATAAGGCAACAACACCGAAAAGTTCTTTGTTTCATGCGTTGAAAATTCTTTATTTAAATTTTTAAGAAGCATAGCTGATTCTGAAGAGATAACCTCACCATCGTCAATTATCTTTGTACCTTCAGTAACAAACCCATGAGTCATAGATAATTTTCTCAACGATTCGTCAAGCATTTTCAAATTAAGATTATCATCATAGGTTATGTTTGGTCTAATATACTTATCTAAATCATACTGCGATATAGAAATTGAATCTATAATAGCACTATTTAATTTCTCAATAAGCGTATTTTTCACCTGCTGTACAGTAGTTAAATTCTTTACTAAAGTCATAGACAATTCATCATTATCTAAAACTCTTACTACATCATGGTTTTCTACATTTATATTTTCAGGAACAAAAATAATCCCCTTATTATACTCTTCTAACAAGCAAGTTTTTAATACCCTTGCTATTTTTTGAGGCTGATTTGAAATATAGAATGCTGTTTTATTAGTACTATCAAAATCTAAAATTCCAAAATCATCGTCTATTTGTTCATCTATTTTTTGAAAAACAGAGTTATTAACTACATAAATAGGCATAAAATTATTTATGTATCCCTCTTTTTCAGAATCAAATTCGGCTTTCGTTTTATAAATGGGGAAATCAAAAGGGGCTACAACTAAACCTTTATTCCATAAATGACCTACAGCATAATCGTACTTTATGACTTTGTTTGTAGGCAATAGATAGGTGAGTGCAACGATAAGAAGCACTACTATAATTATAGCTTTATTTTTTGTATTTTTATCCATTTTTAAAATTCTCTAAAACCGTCACCTAATGTTTCGTTAGCATCTACAACTACCATAAAAGCTGTTTCATCAACAGATTTTACAAATTTTCGCATCTGTCCAACTTGATTACGAGAAACCACAACAAAAACCATCTCTTTATCATCGCCAGTATACATACCTTTAGCTTTGATATATGTGCCTCCTCTATCTATGTTAAACAATATATGTTCTTTGATTTTATCGTGTTCATTAGAAATTATAAACATAAGTTTATCTGTTCCAGCACCACCAACAAGATAATCTATTATTTTTGTTAATACAAAAATAAAGACTAAAGAGTATAAAGGCAATCTCCAATCTCCAATAACTATAGCACCGATAAGAATTATGACAGATTCGATGTACATAATTGCTTTTGCCAAAGGCATTTTAAAATAACGATTCATGAACATCGCTATTATATCTGTTCCTCCAGAAGTACCACCATTATTAAAGATAAGACCTAAACCAATACCCATAATCACAGCACCAAACAAAGAAGTAAGCAACATATCGTTAGACATATCAAAACTACCACCAAACATAAGAGCTGGATCATCACCAATATATGTTTGCATAAGATTCATAACCAAAGGAGTTGTCAAAGCTGCAAAAACAGTTTTTGCACCAGCCTTACCTCCAAAGAAATAAAAATATGATATCATCAATGGAACATCCATCATCAAGCCATACGTACCAACTTTTAATGAAGGAAACACATAGTTAAGAATAATACCTGTTCCGTATACTCCACCTGGGACAATATTATAGGGAGCTGTAAAAACAACAATACTTACAGCAACAAATAATGTTCCTATAAATACCCACACCCATGATAAAATTTCTTTCCCTCGTAAATTTTTTTTCACTTCAATACTCTTATTCATATTTATATTTTAATTCGCTTACAAATATACAACGAGTTTTTCGAATACTTTTAATTTTAAGCTTATTTTTTGAAAAATAAATATTTATATTACTTATCTATGAAGAAAATATCAACAATAAATATATAAAACAACATTATACATATAAATAATATATAATGTTTATTTAAAATTAATAGTAAAATATAATTGCTCTGATTTAATTACAAAATTAAAAAAAAATAGAACATAAAAAAATAAACATAAAAAAGAGGTGCGAAAAATCACACCTCTTTTTTTATTTTTTTAGAAAAATTATTATACTAAAATATGACCTGTCATATCTTCAGGAATATCAACACCCATTAAATTTAAAATTGTAGGAGCGACATCAGCAAGAACGCCACTTTTCACACTTTTAACTTCATCAGAAACCACAATAAAAGGAACTGGATTTAAAGAGTGAGCAGTATTTGGCGTACCATCTGGATTTAAAGCATAATCTGCATTACCATGATCTGCACAAATAAGAATTGTATATTTTTCTTCTTTAGCAACATTAACAACAGATTCAACAACACTATTTATTGTTGCTACAGCTTTTAATATAGCATCATAAACACCAGTATGTCCTACCATATCACCATTAGCAAAATTCAAACATATAAAGTCAGGTTTAGATTCTTTCATCTCTTTGATAACTGCATCACGAAGTTCTGGAGCAGACATTTCAGGTTGTAAGTCGTAAGTTGCAACTTTTGGAGACGAAACTAAAACACGATTTTCATTTTTGTATGGTGCTTCACGACCGCCATTAAAGAAGAATGTTACATGAGCATATTTCTCAGTTTCAGCAATATGAAGCTGAGTTAAACCTGCATTAGCAATAGTTTCTCCAAGTGTATTTTTGATATTATCCTTATTGTAAACTATAGATACATTTTTGAATCCTTCATCATAAGGAGTCATAGTAAGATATTTTACATTTGGAATTTTTGTCATTCCTTCGATATTATCTTCAGCTAAAACCATAGTAATTTCACGACCACGGTCTGAGCGATAATTGAAAGAGAAAACAACATCACCATCAGAAATAACACCACGAGGTTTATCATTTTCATCTACCATAACAACTGGTTTGATAAATTCATCTGTAACACCAGCGTCATAAGAATCTTGAATAGCTTTTTGAGAATCTACAGCATGAGTACCTTCACCTTTTACAAGCATATCGTAAGCAATACGAACACGTTCCCAACGTTTATCTCTATCCATAGCATAAAAACGACCTATGATAGATGCTAGTTGAGCGTTATTACCTACTAAATATTTTTCTAACGAAGCTATAAAAGCTTTACCACTACGAGGGTCAGTATCACGACCATCTGTAAAAGCATGAACAAAAACATTTTTCACACCTGCTTCAGTAGCAACATCTGTAAGTTTGTAAACATGAGTATCAAGAGAGTGAACACCTCCATTAGAAAGTAGACCTATAAAGTGAACAGCCTTATTATTTTCTGCTGCATAACGCATAGCTTCAACAATAACTGGATTTGAAGCAATAGAATTATCGGCACACGCTTTATTAATTTTTACTAAATCTTGGTAGACAATACGTCCTGCACCAAGGTTTAAGTGACCAACTTCAGAATTTCCCATTTGACCATCAGGAAGACCTACGTTTTCGCCACTTGTAAGAAGTTGAGATGTTGGATATGTAGATTCCAACTTTTTTAGATATGAAGAATCTCCGTTAAAAATAACGTCAGATTTTGATTTGTCTCCATTTCCCCAACCATCAAGAATCATTAAAAATACTTTATTTTTCATATATTTTTTATTTTATTATCATTAATTAATATTGCTCCGACTCATTCGGAAAATCGCCACTTTTTACATCTTTGATGTAATCTTCAAAAGCTGTAGTAAATACAGAATGAAGGTTGGCGTATCTTCTCAAAAAGCGTGGAGAAAACTCGTCTATTATGCCAAGCATATCGTAAGATACAAGCACTTGACCATCGACACCTCCGCCAGCACCAATTCCTATAACAGGAATTTTTACGGCCTTAGCAACTCTTTCAGCTAATTCAGCAGGAACTTTTTCTAAGACAATACCAAAGCAACCTTTTTCCTCTAATAACAACGCATCTTCTAGTATTTTTGTTGCTTCTGCCTCTTCTTTGGCTCTAACAGCATAAGTACCAAGAACATTTATTGATTGTGGCGTAAGACCCATATGTCCCATAACGGGAATACCAGCATTAACAAGACGCTCTATAGTATCGGCAACTTCTCTACCTCCTTCTAACTTAACGGCGTCTGCCTCAGTCTCTTTCATTATACGTATAGCAGATGTTAAGGCTTCTATAGAATTACCTTGATAAGAACCAAAAGGCATATCTACAACCACCATAGCATTGCTAACACCACGAACAACTGAACGACCATGATAAATCATATTATCAAGCGTCATAGGAACAGTTGTTGTGTAACCAGCAATAACATTTGCCGCCGAATCTCCAACAAGAATAATATCTATCCCCGCTTTATCTAAAATCTTTGCCATAGTAAAATCATAGGCTGTAAGCATAGATATTTTTTCACCCGCACTTTTCATTCTTAAAAGATGGCGTGTGGTAACCACTCTTTTACACGAAGTAACTACTGACATAATTATATTTTCTAAAAATCTGCATTTTTTGGTGAACGAGGGAAAGGAATAACGTCACGAATATTTGCCATACCAGTGACAAATAAAAGCAAACGCTCAAATCCAAGTCCGAATCCACTGTGAGGAGCACTACCAAATTTACGAGTATCAATATACCACCAAACATCTTTATGTGGTATATGTTTTTCTTCTATAGATTTCATAAGTTTATCGTAATCTGCTTCACGTTCTGAACCACCGATAATCTCACCAATTTTAGGGAATAAAACATCCATAGCACGAACTGTTTTACCATCTTCATTAAGTTTCATATAGAAAGATTTTATCTCTTTAGGATAATCAATCAAGATAACTGGTCTTTTGAAATGATTTTCCACAAGATATCTTTCGTGTTCACTTTGAAGGTCTGTACCCCAAGAAACTGGAAACTCAAATTTATGACCTGAAGAGACAAGAATATCTATAGCCTCAGTATATGTAAGACGCTTAAAATCGTTTTCTACAACAAAATTAAGACGTTCTATAAGCTCTTTATCAAACATTTTATTTAAAAATTCTATATCGCTCATGCAATTATCTAAAGCATAACGAACAAGATATTTTAAGAAATCTTCTGCAAGATCCATGTTATCAATAATATCAAAGAAAGCAATTTCGGGCTCAATCATCCAAAACTCAGCAAGGTGACGAGGAGTATTTGAATTTTCAGCACGGAATGTAGGTCCAAAAGTATAGATAGAACCCAAAGCCATAGCAGCAAGTTCACCCTCAAGCTGACCAGAAACTGTTAAGCTACAAGGTTTACCAAAGAAATCTTTTGTATAATCTACTTTTCCTTCTTCGTTTTTAGGAGCATTGTTAATATCTAAAGTTGTTACATTGAACATCTCTCCAGCACCTTCACAATCTGAACCTGTGATAATTGGAGTATGAATATAACAATAACCTCTTTCATTGAAATATTTGTGAATAGCAAATGACATAGCGTTACGAATACGTAAAACTGCACCAAAAGTATTTGTACGAGGACGCAAATGAGCTATCTCACGTAAAAATTCTAGAGAGTGTCCTTTTTTTTGTAGTGGGTATGTGTTATCTGCACCACCATAAATTTCTATCTCTTTTGCCAAAACTTCAACAGGCTGTCCTGAACCTTTAGACTCTACAAGAGTACCTTCAACTCTTAGACAAGCACCAGTTGTTATTTTTTTTAATGTCTCCTCATCAAAATTTGGAACATCTACAACAACCTGAATATTATGAACAACAGAACCATCGTTTATTGCGATGAAAGCTATTGATTTGTTTCCACGTTTTGTACGTACCCACCCTTTTACCGTCACCTCTTGTGACTCTGGAGTAGCGAGTAAAAGCTCCTTAATTTTTGTTCTCATATAAATTATATTTTATTTTCTATTTTTCTATTTTTATGTACTCTTAAATAAGTAAATAAATGCTGTCCCCAAACTGCAACTATGGAAAGCGATAATCGTGGAATAATAAGCCACATAGCAGGAATTCCAATAGCTACAAATAACATAGTATGTTCTAAAAGGCTATGTGTTATGGCTATACTTGAATTTAAATATAATGACTCTTGATGTGTTATAACTCCTCTATTTACCTCTTCCGAAATAGCAAGACCACCGTAAGTAAGACCCAATGTATTTGCAATTATCCATGCTAAGGTAGTTGATTTTGGCAAACCTAGCAAATTCATAAGTGGATAAAGTGGTTTTTGTAATAAGGACATAAGTTTGTACTCTTTTAACACTGCTTGCAAAAGATTTAAAAAATATATCACTACTATAACTTTTATCACCAAAGGATATGCTGTATTAAACCATTGAAAAAAAACATCTCCCAAACTATTTGGGCGAACTCCAACACTTCCTAACACTAAATTACCACCCATTTTTTCTGGCATAATAAAATTTAATACTATTGCCGAAATAAAAGACATCGACAAACGAAGTATTGTCATTATTATTGGATTTGCTCCCGCTTTTTGCTGAACCTTGCCCTCTATTATCATGTTATGAGATATAAGGCACATAGTTACAAGAATAACCAGCTCACGAGTATCGAGAGTTAAACCTGCCATCACTCCAATTGCTGAATAAACATTTACCAACATTGAAGTAATAAAAACTATTGACGCTTCACCACTCAACCCTATCACTTGAAATATAGGAGTGAAAAAATCTGATATTTTTTCTATGACACCCATATAACTAAGAATAGAAACTGCCAACATTATTGGTAACATTAATTTAAGCAACCAAATTGCTGTTCTGTATGTTGGACGTAATGTCTCTTTACAAATCCTTAAAAATCTATTATTTCTCATTATCTGTTATAACGATTCTCTATATCGTTTCAATTGTTCTCTAATCAATGTTTTTGCTGTGTTTAGTGCTTCTCCAATTTTTGAAGCGTCTTTACCACCAGCTGTAGCAAGATTTTTTTGACCTCCACCGCCACCTTTCATGACTTTTGCAGATTCACGAACTATTTTCCCAGCATCAAGACCTGCATCAATAATATTCTTACCTAAAGCAACAACAAGGTTTGGTTTATCTTCATGAACACTTCCATTTATGAAAATCACATCATCTATCTCAGAACATAATCCAGAAGCTATCTCTTTTACTGCATTAACATTCATATCAAGATTTTGAATACTCCACTTGTAATCCATGTCACCAGTTTCTAACATCTCCTTAATTTTATTTTTCTGCATAAGATTACGTTCTTTATTAAAAGTATTAATCTTTTTGCTCATGTCGCTATGTTCCGAAAGAAGTTTTTCAACGGCAGTATTTATACTTGGAGAATTAAGCATTTTTTGCATTCCGCTGACAACCTTAGAAAGTTCTATTAGCATTTCGACAGCCGAAGAGCCAGTAACAACCTCCATACGACGAATACCTGCGGAAATTGCACCCTCACTAATTATTTTAAATATACCTATATCACCCGTTCTTTTAGAATGAAGACCTCCACATAACTCTATAGATTCTCCAAAACGAACAGAACGAACAACTTCACCATATTTCTCACCAAACAACATCATGATACCACTTTTACGTGCATTCTCTATTGTATCATTACGATTTTCTACTATTGGGTGATTTGCTCTGATTTCAGCATTCACAATACGTTCAACTTCAAATATCTCTTCATCTGTAACTTTCTGATAATGAGAAAAATCGAAACGGAAAACATGAGGACCTACCATAGAACCTTTTTGTTCTACGTGAGTTCCTAACACTTTACGAAGAGCATTTTGCAAAAGGTGGGTCGCTGTATGATTTGCTGCTGACATTTTACGCTCCTCAACATTCACCTGAGCTCTAAAAGAGTCTTCTATATTTTTAGGTAATGTTTTTACAACGTGTATAGTTAAATTATTTTCTTTTATAGTATCTATAATTTCTACTTTTTCTGTATCACTTATCAAAAAGCCTTTTTCACCAAGCTGACCGCCCATGCAACCATAGAAAGGAGTTTTGTCTAGAACTATTTGATATGTAGAAATTTTCTTTTGTGTAACTTGACGATAACGAGCAATATGCGAAACAGATGATTCATTGTCGTAACCCTCAAAAATACTTTCTACAATAGGAACAACTTCTACCCAGTCTTGCTTTTCTGTTACGGCAGCATTTTTAGAACGTATTTTTTGTTTTTTCAACTCTGCATCAAAAGATACACTATCTACAGAAACACCTTTTTCACGACATATAAGCTCTGTCAAATCGAAAGGGAAACCGTAAGTATCATAAAGGACAAAAGCATCTACTCCTGAAAGTGTTTTTTTAGCATCAAGAGAATTTATAAGTCCATCTAGCATATTTATTCCTATAGCTAAAGTTCGTAAGAACGACAACTCTTCCTCCTCAATAATTTTTGTTATAAGAGATTCTTGAGCTTTAAGCTCTGGAAATTGTTCTCCCATTTGATTAACAAGCGTCGAAACCATTTTACAAATAAATGGCTCTTTAAGATTAAGATATGTATAGCCATAACGAACAGCACGTCGAAGTATACGACGAATAACATAACCTGCTTTTGCATTTGAAGGAACTTGACCATCTGCTATTGAAAAAGATATTGCTCGAAGGTGATCAGAGATAACTCTCATAGCTACATCTGCCTTCTCATCTTTACCATATTCTATACCAGAAATTTTAGCTAATTTTTGGATAAGATTTTGGAAAATATCTGTGTCATAATTACTTTTTTTGCCTTGAAGTAGCATACAAAGACGCTCAAAACCCATTCCTGTATCTACGTGTTTATTTGGAAGAGGCTGTAAAGAATTATCTTTAAGACGATTATATTGCATAAAAACGATATTCCATATTTCAATAACCAATGGATTATCTTTATTTACAAGAGAAATGCCTGAAACCTTATCTCTATCTTCTTTATCACGAAGATCATAATGGATTTCACTACAAGGACCACAAGGACCAACTTCACCCATTTCCCAGAAATTATCTTTTTTATTTCCGCCTAGAATTTGACTTTCAGGAAGAATTTTTCTCCAATAGTCGTAAGCCTCTTGATCGAAAGCTACACCATCTTTTTCGTCACCTTCAAAAACCGTTACATAAACACGATCCTTAGACAATTTAAATACGTCGAAAAGCAACTCAGAAGACCACTCGATAATCTCTTTTTTGAAAAAATCGCCAAAAGACCAATTCCCCAACATTTCAAACATTGTGTGGTGATATGTGTCCTGACCAACTTCTTCAAGATCATTATGTTTTCCTGAAACACGAAGACACTTTTGCGAATCGGTTACACGAGGATAATTTCGTGGAGTATTCCCCAAAAAAATATCTTTAAACTGATTCATGCCTGCATTTGTAAACATTAATGTTGGATCGTTTTTAACAACCATCGGAGCACTACTCACAACATGATGATCTTTTGATTTAAAAAAATCAAGAAAAACTTTTCTTATCTGATTGCTATTCATAGAATTACGTATATTTGTATTACCTTATTATTTTTATTTTAAAAGCGGACTTGACCCCAAACTTAATAAAAAAATTTGCTATTCACACAATGAAAAACAAATTTCACAGTTTTTAGATTGTAAAATTAATTAAAAAAATTAACTTTGTTTAAATTTCTAAGAAAAATTATCGAAAAAGAACCTATTTTGACATATGAAGATTCGAAATAATAACTTACATATTGAACAACAAATAAAGATAAACAAAAAGATTTTCAACTCTTTACGTATAACTTTGTTGTGGTTAGCTATTATTGCGATTATTCACTTCATATTTGTTTATAAAACTTACACCCCAAAAACTTTTCATCTAAAGCAACAATCCGAAGAATTACAGCAAAAATATCTCTCTTTACAAAACGAAATAAGAGAAAATGAATCTAAAATAGATATTCTTAAAGATAGAAATAATAATATTTATAGAGCTGTCTATGGATTAGACCCTATCGAAGAACTCCAAACAAACATAAAACAACCTGCGGAGATGTATGCTCATCTAAAAACTGATAGGTTTAAAAATATGATTATGTCAACATGGCAAGAAATTGATAACGTTTCTACAGAGCTTGTTACAGCATCAATATCTTTAGATGATATAAATATTCTAGCAAAAGAACAATTTAACAGACTTAACTATATACCCTCTATTTGGCCAATAAACATGAACGCTTTAAGGGGAAATATCGGCAGTTTTGGTAGCAGAATTCACCCTATTTTCAAAACAAGGATTTTCCACAAAGGGATAGATTTAAGCTGTAAAAGAGGCACTAACATATATGCCACGGCAGATGGACGTGTTGTTTTAGCAAAAAAAGGGTGGAATGGAGGATATGGCTCAAATCTTAAGATAGACCATGGATATGGATATATGACAAGATATGCCCACCTCGGAAGTCTAAAAGTTAAAGTTGGACAAAAAGTAAAAAGAGGAGAAGTTATTGCTTTATCTGGAAATAGTGGACGCTCGACAGGTCCTCATCTACACTATGAAGTGATATACCGAAAAAGACACGTTAATCCTATAAACTACTTCCGTAGAACTATGTCAGAAGAAGAATTTATGAAAATTGTTGAACGAGTTAAAGATACTTCTTACGAAGAACAATAATATTATGGCACAAAAAAACAATAGAGCTTTAGTAAAATTAAGAGTATTTATAAGAAAATATATTATAAATAATCCCTTGATAAAAACAATGAAATTCATGGTTATTACAGCTATGATATTTGTTGGCTATTACTTTATTTTTGCTGTAAATCTTGACGCCCCAATAGACTCTGAGATAAAAGCTAGCATAAAACAGATGCAAGAGGAGTATAATAAATTGAACGATTATAATAATGATATCGAAAAAGTTCTTTATAATTTAGAACAACGAGATAGTAGTGTTTATTATACTATATTCAACACATATCCTAATAACGACAAAAAAGACGAAGGCTATATCGATAATAAAAACATTAACGATATGAGCAAATTGGATTTAATAAACAGCCTAGCTAGAAAATCTCATATCATAAACAACAATATTAAAAAGACGAAAGAAGAGTATCATAAGTTAGAAAACAAGATGATAGCTAAGGGCTTTTATCTAAGCTACTATCCTTCTATTCAACCTATTGCAAATAATGATTTAGATATAAAAATAGCTTCTGCGGGGCGAATGATAGACCCTTTTTATAGAGGAATAATAAAACATAACGGCATAGACTATCTTATTCCTGAAGAAACGAGAGTTTTTGCCTCAGCAAGTGGAACAGTAAAATCTGTGACGAGTCTAAGCAATAAACAAGGAATAAGAGTAAAAATAAACCATCTAAACGGTTATGAAACAACATATTCTCATCTGAAGAAATCTATTGTCCACAGAGGAGAAAAAGTCGTTGTCGGAGAAATCGTAGGTTACAGCGGAAATACGGGAGTATCTTTTATTCCTCACCTACATTTTGAAGTAAAATATAACGGAAAATATCTCGACCCTACAAACTTCTTTTTCAGAGAGTTATTACCAAAAGACGTCGAAAAATTAAAAGAATTATCTAAGAAAAACATTCTCGCTTTAGATTAATTTTTATTTCTAAATAATATAGGCTACTTCTTTGAATTGATATTCGCTGATTGTATTATCTTGGCGTTGAATAAGCAATACTCCATAATCGCCTACACCAAGGATTTTTCCTTTGAATGAACCTTCTTTATCCGAAAATTCATAGAACTCTCCCCTTCTAAAAAGAAGAGATGTATATTTATCTAAAATAGCTTTTGAACTATTTTCTTTAAGCTGTGCATATCTCTTTTTGAAAGCATCTATAAACTCTTCCAAAACCTCTAAGATATCAAAAATGCTACCTGCACTCTGCTTCATAGATATTGGATTAGGAATATCTTCTGAAAATGATTTTTGATTTACATTTAAACCTATACCAACAAGACAACGAGAAAATTTGCCATTTCCTACAATCTCATTTTCTATAAGTATTCCAGCAATTTTTTTATCACCAACATAAATATCATTAGGCCATTTTATTGTTGAATCAATGCCAAAAATAGACAATGTATCAACGACTGCCAAAGAGACAATCATAGACATTTCAAATTGACGAGAAGCGTCTAGGAAAGTTGGTTGAACAGCAAATGAAAAAGTCAAATTCTTATTTGGCTCACTTTGCCACGTGTTACCACGTTGACCACGTCCTTTTGTTTGGTTGCCTGCATAAACGACAACATCACATAAATTTTCTTTACGAACAAAATCATTTGTAGATTCGATCGTATCTAAATGTAGTATTTCCACAACTATCTTCTGAATTTTAATTTTGTAGGATTTCTCAACCCTTTGGCATCATAAAGTCTAACTCTTACCGACCCCACTCTTATGGGACTATCGATATATAAAGGAATTAAATTTTCATCATCAGATAGCCACAATGAAAAGGAACTTCCGTCTTCAAAAGAGACCCCAGAATCATTGGCAAGTTGACACTCAAATTTAATAGTATTTTGTTTTCCTAGTCCAGGAATACGCTTCACTTCCTTTCCCTTATATGTAAGTTCTACTGAACGAATACGATTTGCAAAAACAAGTTTTAATACAAAAACTTGATTAACTTTAAATTTGTCGACATCACACACTCGAAGATTAAAAAACATTGACAAAGCATCATAACTCGCATTAGATATGTCATAAGTACGTTTTTTCTCTTTCTCCCAGCTTAATTTTTTTTCTATAGTATGGACTTTCAAAGAATCCCAATCATAAACATAGTTTGAATAATATCGATAATCACCCTCTAAAATATCATTTTCAAAAAACAGAGGTTTCAGATTATTTTTATCAAGCCAAACGCTATATTCATCTCTCATCGTAAAAAACCATTCATAATCTGAATCAATTTCCCCAATAGCATGAATTTTATAAGTATCTTTATTATCTTTTTTTTCTAAATAAGTATTTATCGACAGAACAGCTATATCTACATTTATAAAACCTATTCTATAATTTGCTAAATAGAGCAATCTTTCATTACCAGTAAATGCTGTATTACACCCTGTTTTTTCAAAATCTTGAGCGTAAGAATTCGAAAACAACAACGATAGAATAAATATATATAATATTTTTATTTTCATAATTTTATTTTTGGTTATATATAAAGCACCAATACGTAAAATTAATAAATAATTCTAGTTTTACTGCTTTTTTAAGATAAAAAGTATAGGGTTATATGTTAAATATACTAAATTATTCTCTTTAAAACTTATTTCGTACTTTTTACAAAAGTCAAAATACTGTTTTCTACTCCAATGTCCATCACTGCTACCACAAACGCCAGTATCTTTTATATATTTCAACATTTCATGTGGCGTCTCAAAATATATTTTTTCATTATATTTTTCAGATTTTATAATTTCAAATCCTGCAAGTTTACACCACTCAGCGACAACATCAAAATCTGGAAACTTAAAACCTTTTTCATTATTCGAAGCACTACGTATTTGGAAAAAATTATCCTCTCCAAAAGAAGAAAATACAACATATCCTCCAACAGATATTTTTGGATAAACTCTTTCTAAAAAACTTTTAAAATCGTCAAACCACTGAAAAACAGACGAAGAAGCCAATAACGAAATATTTTCGGGTAAAGGTAACTTTTCAGCATCTCCCCAACAATATTCCACATTTAAATTTGGCTCTACGTTGTTAATAATATCGTCTAAAAACGGCTTTACCTGCTCAACAATATCATTTAAATACCACTCACATTTCTGGTATCTCTCGATAAGATAAGAGGTGAAAAAACCTGTTCCAGCTCCCAACTCCACAGCTACATTTGAATTAAGCTCAGGAAGATGTACTTTCATAAGCTCATCAAGATGCTCACAAACAGAACGTTGAACAGAAGATTGACTATCATAATCAACCAAACCATTTGCAAAACGCCTTTTTATCAACTCTTTCCTCTCCACGAATTTTATTTTTTTGTTACTAATGTTTCTACTCTTTCCAATACCTCTCCAAAATATGGATAGTGAGGCATAGAAAAACTTTCTAAATCTATAAATTTAACTTCTTTTTCCCAAAATTCAAACATATTTTTATATGGGAAAATTCTGTCATTCCGCCCAATTATAACGTTTGACCATAGCGATATATTATGTTTACCCTCATCAAACCATTCTCCTAAAGCGTTAAGCTCACTACTTAATTCTTCAACAGAGCGTTTACATTCCTGAAAATCAACGTTTTGATTGCCGAGCATATTTTCATAAAACTTCTGCATTCCATAAAAAGCAATGGATTTTTTTGTAATAGCAAAAGCCTTAGGTGGTATTCCCCATTTTGCATGAACAGGATATGATGTTCCATTTATAGCAATAGCCTTTTTTATTATCGGCAACTTCACAAAAAGTTGTTCTGCAACAAAAACGCCAAAAGACCATGCCACAATATAAATTTCTTTATGCTTTTCTACGAATTCATTAAAAACATTAGGCAACTCTTTTGTGCGATAGTCAAACAAAGTAACAACATCAAAACCATCAAAAAACAATGATTTTGATGTGTTATCATCGGAAGCCCACCCTTGAACACAAATAAGTAGTTTTTCTGAGCCTATATTTTTATTTATCGCAAACTGCATTTATAACTTTATTTATTTTTTGACAAATATCCACAATTTGTTCGTTTGTGACAATCAATGGAGGAGCTATACGCATAGCACTTTCACAAAACAAGAAACTTTCGGTAAGAAGACCTTCGGTAAATGCTTTTTTACAAACAGCATCGCAAAGCTCTTTAGTCCCAAATTCTACTGCTAAAAGAAGACCTACACGGCGTATCTCTATTATGTTTTTGTTATCTTTAAGTAATTTATAGAAAATATCTGATTTCTCGTCAATTTTTTCAACAAGATGATTTTCTTGAAGAAATTCGACAGCCGCCAACCCCGCAGCACAGCATACTGGGTGACCTCCAAAAGTTGTTATATGACCAAGTACTGGATTAGTTTTAAAATCGTTCATTAACGACCTAGAAGAGGCAAGACCTCCCAAAGGCATACCACCACCCATAGCTTTTGCCATGATTAAAATATCTGGTGTTACACCATATTTTTGAGATGCAAACATCTTTCCTGTACGTCCAAAACCAGTTTGAATCTCGTCAAAAATAAGAATTGCACCAACTTCATCACAACGACTACGTAACTTTTTCAAAAAATCGTTTGTAGGAATTCTAAAACCACCTTCACCTTGAATTGGTTCGATAATTACAGCAGCTGTTTTTTCAGAAATAAACTGCAAATCTTCAACATTATCAAACTCTATATTATAAACATCTGGAAGAAGTGGACGAAATGAATTTTTAAAATATTCGTTACCCATCATACTTAAAGCCCCATGAGAAGAGCCATGATAAGCATTCCTAAAAGATATTAGTTGTGTACGTTTTGTATGACGCTTAGCAAGTTTTAGTGCAGCTTCAACAGCTTCACTACCTGAATTTACAAAATATATACTGTCAAGTCCTTCGGGCAATATTTCATTTAGTTTTTGTGCATATTTCACTTGTGGCGACTGCACAAATTCACCATAAACCATCAAATGAAGATATTCATGAGCTTGAGCACAAACAGCATCAACTACTTTTTTGTTATTATGCCCAACGTTACTCACAGA
>JADFUS010000014.1 GCA_015222165.1 Bacteroidota bacterium | reverse complement strand
TGATGGCGGATAAGAAATCTTCCAATCCAAACGTTTTAAATCTGGTAAACTCAAATAATAATACTGTATGATAGCTTCATTATCTTCAACTGGATTCGATTCAATCTTTTTGCTATCAAAAACAAATACAGTTATTGTATCTGAAGGAATTCTGTTACCTCTGAATATAACTTCATAAAATTCAGGATTCCATAAAGGACTCGTTGCTTGAGTTTTTGGACTTACTTTATGCATATCTCCATTACTATATACCATAGCTTCTCCATGATTTTTGAGTACAGTATCTGGGTAATCAAAATCATAATCCACATATAATAACACATTTAAGTTATTTGTAAAACGAATGGATCTATGGTGATATTTATCCTCTTGTTGGCAAGAGCATAATATTGTAACAACAGCCAATAAAGTAGTTATTACTTTAAAATTATTTTTCATTTATATAAAAATTTATTACTATATTTTACACAAAGATATGACTTTTTCTTAATTTGATACTAATCAATAAATAATTTTTAAAATAATTACAATTATCAACACCTTTAATATTAAAAATAAATGATTTTCTTTAAAGCATGTTAAATTAAAAGATAATAAACTCACGAATTATAGCATTTTAAATGATAATTAATATATTTATAGTAGCAACATATGAACACTTAACTACCTATTATGGCTACTAATGATAATACTATTATACAAACAATAAATACTCGTATAAAAAGACTGCAAATGATTTTATACAAAAAGGGGATCACTTCTTGAACAGATATAATTAAAATAAGGATTTTGCAACACAGATATTGACAAAAACGAAAAATCCCGAAAATCTTTCGATTTTCAGGACTTGTTTGCGGTCTGGACGAGACTCGAACTCGCGACCCCATGCGTGACAGGCATGTATTCTAACCAACTGAACTACCAAACCTTCGTGTTATTAAGTAAGTGTTTCTCTTAATCACGATGCAAATATAAGGGATTTTTTTTACTCTCCAAACTTTTGAGAGCCTTTTTTTTCATTAAAATTAAACTTTTTTTTAAATCCTTTGAACGTCAAATATTTACGATTAAACTTTTTTTACCGAAAAACTCTGCTCAACCTTAAAAGAGAGCTTTTTGTTGATAAAATCAGCCAACTCATCTACGCTCTCGAATCGTAAATTTTCACTTTTTAACTCAATATTTTTTAATTTTTGCCATTCAAACAATAAATAAGTCTCTACATAGCTAAAAATCTTCGTCCCTAATCGCTCTAAATCTATTGGCAACTCCGAAATTATCCTATTTTCTACGTTAATGGTAAAACCAAAACCATCATTTAATATAAAAGAATTATCAAAATAATCATCAGGAATAATAGCGTCACCAAATAATGGAACTATATCTTGCATGACCTCCTTTAATCTATCTACTATAAAATCGCTCTCTTCTTCGCTTAATACATAAATTTCTTCGTCCTCAGAAAATTTTAAAGCATATGAACTCTCAAGCAATAATTTATCGTATAACTCTTTTAGCTTCCATGAATATTTGGCATTTTTACCGTTTTCAATTAAATTTACCATAACTACTTCACATTTTTACGTTTAAAATTAGCCCCTACCCCTAAAACTATATGTTTTAAGGACGACGAAACTTCTTCACAATTTATTTCTACTCCCTGAGTCTTTCGCCAACGCTTAAATACAAAAAACAATAATGTTCTTTCCATGGCTTCACCAATACGAGAGGGCAAAATATTTTCACCAAGAGAGAGATTAAAAACAACCTTTGTATCTTTGTGCTCTAGCGACATAAAAACAGGCTTCATAACCTCTAAAATCTCCTCTATAGAGTTTACAAACGCATTATCAAACCAATCCCTATCATTTATTGTTATAGGCTGTAATTTCAAAGAAAGACGAGTAATATTTATAGCGTTACGAAACATTTTTTCGTTTTCAAATTCTATATTATAATCATTTATTTTCATCAGCTAACTTTTAAAATATTCATAGTTTGAGTATATTCTCCTCGTGCCATTTCCGCTTGACTATTTTCCGAAAGAACATCTAATATTTTTGAAGCCGTAAGCCACGCCAAAGAATCGGTAAGGATTTCTGGATATTCAGAACCTATAGGAATATTGACTACAGCCTCAGCACGTTCTATGGTATGAATTGAATTTAACGGCAGAGAATAATATCGTAAAAAATTATTGTCTCTAATAACAACTGGATTTAAAGAATTTCCTCGAAGATATTTATTAGACTGACGATAGTATATAGAATCATAAATATCGTATAGCCTAGTAGCATCACGTTTCCACCCTTTCATTCGAAAAGCCACTAACTTTATAAAATCTTTCGGAAGAAGAACCTTTCCTGTTCCATCATTACTATTAACAATTGCTGTTTTAGAAAAATCATTGAAATTACCTACAGCAAAAATAGGCGCCGAATGGAGAACCTGCCTACCCGATTCATCTAAAAATTGCTCCATGGGATAATCTATTGTTGGAGATAAAGTACTTGTCACGCCAACCTCATCAAGACACCTAAGAACTTTTTCTATAATTTTACTTTTTTCCATCTTATTTATTTAAATTATCAAAAACAACTCCTTTTTCTAAGGCATAATTTTTTATTGATTGAATAGAGATTTTTATAGGCAACCTTTCACCGAATTTTTGCTCTATCCATTCTAAAGCCAACTGTTTATTTAGAATTTTATCTTCATGTTTTAAATCCTCTACATTAGTTTCTTTTTTCTCTTCTACTATTTTCTTAGCGATAAAAATTGTCCCATAACAGCTATCTTTTTCTATTGCCGTCTGCAACTTCGTATTTTGAGTAAGAAATTGTCCAGCTATGAATTTTGGAGATAAACTCCCTCCTTTAAACTCAACAGTATATTCAATATCACCATCAAAAATTGATGTGGTAAGATTGCTATTGCTTATTAATACATATGTTTTTAACATAATCACTTATTTAAAAAAGCTATCGGAGAAATATACCGATAGCTCAAAATTAATTATAATATTATTTTTTAGGACGAATAATAGCATGTCAATCTGGATAACGTAAAGTCAAACAGCTAACTTCCTGAATTACACGAGCATCAGCATTTTTCTGACCCGAACTTTTAAGGTCTAAATCTGTAACACTCATAGGAACAAATTCGTGTTTTGTAAGGTGTTCTATGTCTAGAATAAGACCACAATCTTCCCAACCTGCATTTTTAAATAGTGGAGCAAAAACAATATTTAAAGTACCGAAATATGTGTGTATCTTTCGTACATCAATACCAAGTGTAGCATCTTTTTCAACGGCAAGCATATTTTTTTGGAACTCGTCTACAAGACTTAACGATTTTATAAGTCCTGAGCCTGCAAATAGAACTCGTGTTGTTGAACCATTGTTTCCATCAAATACCTTTTTTATCCAAGTTGAATATTGGTCTTTTGTAATTGATCTATCATCACTACCTTTACCATATTCAAGAATTGTATCTATGTCTCTCGTAATACCACGAGTGAAATATGTTCTGTCATTACCTTGAGTTATTTCTCCTTGCTGACCAAATAACATAGAAAGCTCCATTTCCATTTTCATAGAAAGAATATTAACAGCTTCAAAATTTGAGAATCCCCAATTAGCCTCTTTTTGAGTTAGGCGTTGGAAGGTTGATTCTTCTATTTGAGCCATAAAATTCTGGCAATATTGATGACTTAAAGTAGGATATATAGCAAACGGTTCTGTAGTGATAGAAAGCTCACTTTTTGCCTGACCCAATCTTACAATTTTTGTAGTTTTTAGAAACGATGGAACAATATATTTATCTTCAAAATCAGTACCTAATTTTCCTAACATTCCGCCAATAGGTTTAAGCCCTAAAGAACAATCCTCTTTTGCAAAAACATAAAACATAACATCTTCTTCAAAAGATCCTGAATCTCCAAAGCGAGATGATCCTCTTTTTCCACTAAGATTCAAATTCTGCATCAATAATGTGTCATTTTTACGCCACATATCAGGATTAGAAATTTTCACATAAATAGAAGTCAATTGATTAGAACTAGCTACAGTATTACTTAAAGTTGGAGAAGATATTGAACTTCCGATTCCTGTGGCAGAAAGATTTATTTTATCCTCAATAGGTTTATATGAAGCCTCATAATATCCTACTTTTTGAGATTTCGCAGAAACACTTTTCTTAACATTTCTAAGAATCGTATCTAAAGGTGTTCTTGAAGGCATCATCTGAATGACACTTTCAGAAATATCTTCACGGTTTATTGAAGAATTTTCATCTGCATTAACTGTTGTTGCTGGCACACCTACTATTGCAGAAAATGCCATGGCAGATTCTATAGACACACCAAATAACACACACAATAATGCCAAAAAGGCAAGCACAATAATGACGATAATTAATTTTTGTTTTTTGTTCATAATTTTATATTTTATTATTTTAAAAAGTGATTATTTGTTTTTCATAAGGCGTTCTATATAGCCTAATTTACTTTGAGAATGAGGAGATACTGCTCCTGCTTTTACTGTACCTATGCCATCAACATTTTCACGTTCAAAACGGAGAGCTTCAATTTTTTTATTTCTACCATTTACAGCTCCTTTTTCAAATGCCTTTTTAACATCTTCATCATGTTTAAAAGCCAAGAAAAACACTTCCAGAACACTAGCTGAAATTGGTTCAGAATATATTTTTGTAATAAGATTTCCTGAGAAAGCTATAAATTCTTCAAGCAATTTTTCATCTTTACATTTTGACTCATAGAAATCGGCTATTTCCTGAGAATAATCTGCATCAAAACCCTCATCTTCAACATTATTTTCTTCATTTACAGCAGAAACAATTTCTTGAATTTCAGATTTATCTATAGCCTCTTTTGCAGGAACTCCAGAAATCAAATACTCTAGAAATTTCTTTATTCTTTTATCTCCACCAATTTTCTGCGACAAATCATCAAGCTCCTGACGTTCATTTATCACTTCTTTGATATTATTAACAAATAAAGCAAAAGTATCTTCTTCATTTTCTGCCTTACACTTATCGGTTAAATTGAATTCCATAAGAAGTTTTTCAAGAGTACTTTTTGGAGGTTCAACTTGTGAGACAACTTCCTCTACCTCTTTGTTTTCATTTTTCAATCGTTTCATTTTTTTATATTTATGTTTAGTGATTATTGCTTTTTGATGAGGTAAAAGTAGTCCCTAGAGAAGCTATAAATGTAAAAAGCGTTATAAGAAAAATTACAACCCCTTTTCGGATTCGAATAAATTGATTATTTTTGTGGGAAGTTCCTGTTTTAGGAAAACACAAATATTTTGTGAAGCAAAAAAATAAAAGATATGACCAAAGTAAGACTTACAAAAAAATTCTCTTTTGAGATGGCACACGCCTTAGAAGGATATGACGGTGCGTGCAAACATATTCATGGACATTCATACCATATGTTTGTAACAGTTATAGGTTCACCTAATGAAGATATCAACAACCCAAAATGTGGTATGGTGATGGATTTTAGTGTCCTAAAAAAAATAGTTAATACTACGGTAATAGAAAAATATGACCACTCTTTTGTTTGCCGAAAAAGCCAAAAAAGAGAGTCTCTTTTAAATGATATAACAGAAGAATTTGAAAAGGTTATTTTAACTGACTATCAGCCAACTTGTGAGAATATGATTTCACGAATAGCTAAAGAAATTTCATTAAATCTTCCCGAAGGAACTTTCCTTCATCATATAAAGCTACACGAAACAGAAAACTCTTTTGCAGAGTGGTTTGCTTCAGATAATATTTAATAATGGAAAAACTATTTCTTATAGATGCCTTTGCGTTAATATTTAAATTTTATTACGCACTCATAGGACGTCCAATGCGTAACAACAGTGGACTAAACACCTCTGCCATATATGGTTTCACACGTTTTATAAATGATATTATAAAAAACGAATGTCCCCATAATATCGCTGTAGCTTTCGACCCTTCTGGTGGTAATTTCAGACATGAAATTTTCCCTAAATATAAAGCTAATCGCTCAGCAACTCCTGAGGATATAAAACTATCTATCCCTTATATAAAAGAGATATTAAACGCTATGAATATTCCTATTCTCGAAGTCGCAGGTTATGAGGCCGACGACGTGATAGGTACAATGGCAAAAAAAGCTTCAAAAAAAGGATATGTTGTGTATATGGTAACTCCCGATAAAGATTACGGTCAGCTTATCGAGGAAAACATATATATGTATAAACCTGGAAAAAGCGGTAGTGGCGTAGAAATTATGGGCGTTGACGAGCTTAAAGATAAATATAAGATAGAGTCACCATCTCAAATCATAGATTTACTTGCTTTATGGGGAGATGTCGCAGATAATGTTCCTGGGATTCCTGGTGTAGGAGAAAAAACAGCTATAAAGTTGCTTCAAAAATATGGAAATATAGATAACATTCTTGAAGATTGTGAAAATCTAAAAGGTAAAATGAAAGAAAACTTTATGTGTAATAAAGAACAACTTATTTTATCCCGAGAATTAGTTACTATTTGTCTTGATGTTCCTATTGAGTCAAATTTTGAAGATATGCAAATTAGCGAACCAAATGTTGAAGAGTTGTGCAGATTGTATAAAGAACTTAATTTCACAACACTAAAAACAGATTTACTAAAAGGTTGCGATTTTGGCAATGAAATGCCTCAACGTGAAATATATAGCAAACGAAAAGATACTAATATTAATAATAGTTATCAACATAATGTCAACAATGTTAATAACTCTGTTGATAACTCTCAACCAACACTGTTTTCTGGTCAACCTTCATTGTTCGATATGCCCCAAGGGAAGGGCATTAACGGAGAATCTACTTTTGAAGCATCAACTACTCTTTTTGACTCAATAGAAGAGCTAAAACAAGAAGATATAAACAGTTATAAACATACTTACACACTTATTGACAATAGCAATATAGATATGCTTATTGAAGGATTTTCTAAATGTAAGGAATTTTGTTTTGACACAGAAACAACTGGAGTTAATGCTGTTGAAGATGAGCTTGTTGGAATATCTTTATGCAAAGAGAAAGGTATAGCATATTACCTTCCACTTCTTGAAAAAGAAGAAAGTGATAAGATGTTAGAAAAATTAAAACCTCTATTTAGAAATAAGGATATTGCTAAAATTGGGCAAAACATGAAATTTGATATCATGATGCTCAACAGAAGAGGTGTAGAAATTGAAGGACTACTTTACGACACCATGATTTTACACTATCTTATAAATAGTGATGAAAGACACAACATGGATTTTCTTTCTCAGAAATATCTAAATTATATTCCAGTACCTATAAGTAGTTTAATTGGCAAAGGGTCAAAACAACTGTCTATGGCTGACATAGATTTAGATAGAGTTGTTGAATATGCAAGTGAAGATGCAGATGTTACTTTCCAACTTAAAGAAATTTTGTGGAAAGAGAGCGAAAAATATAATACTCAAGAATTATATCTTACAATTGAAGAACCTTTAATTAAAGTTCTTTGTGAAATGGAGTTGAACGGTGTAAAAATAGATGTTGAAGAACTTTATGCTTACAGCGAAATACTAAAAGCAAAACTTTCTGTACTTGAGGCTACAATCATAGAGATGACAGGTATTGAAGGACTAAACGTAAATTCTCCAAAACAACTAGGTATAGCTCTTTTTGAGAAACTGAAAATATCTGACAAACCTAAAAGAACAAAAACAAAACAATATAAAACTGACGAAGAATATCTAACTTCTTTAATTGATAAACACGAAGTTATAGGCGTTATTTTGGAATATAGAGGACTTAAAAAACTTCTTTCAACGTATGTTCTTTCTCTTCCAGAACTTATAAATAAAAAAACTGGTCGCATACACACAAGCTACAATCAAACAGTTACTACAACTGGAAGATTAAGCTCTAGCAACCCAAATTTACAAAATATACCTATACGAACAAAAGAGGGCAAAAGAATAAGAAAATGTTTCGTTGCGTCAGACGAAGATCACGAACTTCTAGCAGCAGATTATAGCCAAGTAGAATTACGTATCATGGCTCATCTAAGTCAGGATATGACTATGATAGAGGCTTTTAACTCGGGAGAAGACATACACACCAAAACAGCTTCAAAAATATATGACATAGAACTTTCTGAAGTTACTAGTGACCAACGTAGGAATGCAAAAACAGCAAATTTTGGCATAATATATGGAATTTCAGTACATGGACTTTCACAACGTCTTGACATAAGTTATGGTGAAGCAAAAAAACTTATTGACGGATATTTCAAAACATATCCAAGAGTTGCACAATATATGCAGGAATGTATAGAAAAGGCTAGAGAAAAAGGTTATACAGAAACTATATATCATCGTAAACGTTATTTAGAAGATATAAATTCTCGAAATAGTATAGTCAGAGGTTATGCCGAAAGAAATGCTATAAATGCACCTATCCAAGGAAGTGCTGCGGATATTATAAAAATAGCAATGGCAAGACTATACGAAAAACTTAAAGGCGAAAAATTAGACTGCAAAATAATACTTCAAGTACATGATGAATTGATTATAGAAGTAGCTAAAAAAGATTGTGAAAAAGTGAAGAATATAGTTAAAGAAGCTATGGAAAATTCAGCACAACTTTCTATTCCTCTTCTTGTTGAAACGGGAAATGCCTTTAACTGGCTTGACGCTCACTAATTTTGATTATTCATAAATTTTTAGTATCTTTCAGTAGAACTGCCGATTTTGGTATGGAATATACTACAGAAACACCACAAAGCAATGGTTCGATATCAGATTTATATTCTCGACAACTTAAAGATATCGACCCTATGATAATAGAAGAAGCTAAATATTACAATGATAATATTGGAATATGGGGAGCATTTATGAACTATAATAACCTTATGATTGATGCGACTAAAAAAGCACCATGGACATATAGCATTAATCCTAATGGACTTGATATTAATGATTATCTAATTCAAACACAATCAGTTTATCGAAAAGGAATTTCTAATAATTACTCTATAGGTTCAGGTTTCAATATAAATGATATGGTTTATTTAGGAGCTACTTTTGGCATAAGAACATTTGATTTAGATGAATATGTTACATATTATGAAAATGGAGTTGATGGTAATATTGGAGATTTCCAAGAACTAGAAAACACATCAAATTTATATCAAAATGGTGTATCTTTTGATTTTAAAATAGGGGCAACAATACAACCAATCGATGGATTAAGAATTGGGCTTGCCTATCACGCTCCACGATCAACAAGTATTGAAGAAAAATATTCACTCTATCAAAATATAAGTTTTAAAAACAATGATTACTATTCACAAAATGCTCCTTATGTAACAAATTCATATAATATCGTGTCCTCTCATAGATTGCTAACAGGTATTTCTTATCGTTTTAGCTCTTTAGGTATAATATCTTTTGACTATACTTTAAATATGAATGGAACAATAAAAATGAAGAACACAAATGGAACAGAAAATATAAATAACTACTTACGGAATAGTCTTCGTAACAATAGTGAATATAAAATAGGTATTGAGATTCAACCATTTAAAGGTTTTTTTGTTCGAGGAGGTTATAATTATATTGAGACTCCTTATAGCGATGAATATCTTGAATATCTTGTAGATTATGGCGTCAAAAATAATAAAGACCGCAGACAATATGGAGCTCAACACTATGCCTCAGCAGGTCTGGGATATAGGTTTATGAATTTTTATATTGATTTTGCATACCAATATGTTTTCAATAAAGTTCCTTCATATATGTTGTACGGTGAAAGTTTTGATGACATAACCATAACTGCAGAAAATCAAATATCAGAAAGTATAACACGAAATATGTTTTCGCTTACATGTGGAGTAAAATTCTAAAAAAATAGAGAGCATTAAAATTAAAATTAATTTTAATGCTCTCTATTTATAAATTATATTATTATTCGAAACGTTTACTTATTACTTTCCAATCTAAAATATCCCAAATAGCATCTACATAATCAGGACGACGATTCTGATAATCAAGATAATAAGCGTGTTCCCAAACATCAATAGCCATAAGAGGTTTCATACCATCAACAAGAGGAGTATAAGCATTAGAACCAGATTTTATCTCTAATTTACCATCTTTTGAAGCAAGCCAAACCCAACCTGAACCAAAAAGTGTTTTCGCTACTTTGCTCATTTGTATTCTTAGCTCATCAAAAGAACCAAAAGTACTAATTATAGCTTCATATAATTTTCCCTCTTTAGTTTGTAAACCTTGAGGCGTAAGCTGTGTAAAAAATAGACCGTGATTACTTGCCTGAGCAGCATTATTAAAAATACCACCTTCACTTTTTACTATTATTTCATTTAAAGGCATATCAGCAAATTCAGTACCTTCAATAAGTTTATTCAGATTTGTAACATAAGCATTATAATGTTTTCCATAGTGAAAATCCATTGTTAACTTACTCATAATAGGGCTAAGATTATCTTGACTATAACCCAAAGTTTCCATTTTATGTACCATAGTTATTTATTTTAATTAATTAATATTATTCGTTAAAAAAGAGATTGCTAAAAGCAATTTTTATATAATGCAATATAGCATAAATTTTTTATTTTATTAAAAAAAATCTCTTTTTTCTTGGATATTAAAAAAATAAAAATTAGATTTGCAACATATAAAAGATAAAGATGATAAATAATTATACAACAAAAGCATGGTGGTGGCACTTACAACTTTTCAAGTCGTAGGGGCATAATGCTGTATTTGTATTTTAGATAAAAGATCTAAAAAGACATGTAGGACTACGATTCCTTCATGTCTTTTTTTTGTGCGAAAAAAAATAAATAATAAAAATATATAAAAATGGAAAAAGGAAATTACAAAGTAGATGAAAACGGATTCTACGGAGATTTTGGAGGAGCTTTTGTTCCTGAAAACTTACAAAAAAATCTTGACGAACTAAATCACTGTTTTAAAAGTTACTATTCATCAAAAGAATTTCAAGATGAATATAATCAATTGCTACGTGACTACGTCGGCAGACCTTCTCCATTATATTTAGCAAAACGACTTAGTGCTAAATATGGTGCTAAAATATATCTTAAAAGAGAAGATCTTAACCACACTGGAGCTCACAAAATAAACAACACTCTAGGACAAATTCTTCTTGCTAAACACATGGGTAAAAAGAAAATCATTGCAGAAACAGGAGCAGGACAACATGGCGTTGCAACAGCAACAGTTTGTGCATTAATGGAAATGGAATGTATAGTTTTCATGGGAGCTTTAGATATGAAACGCCAATTTCCAAATGTTCAAAAAATGAGAATGCTTGGTGCTCAAGTTATTCCTGCAGAATCTGGAACA
Organism: Bacteroidota bacterium; assembly: GCA_015222165.1. Classification (GTDB taxonomy): domain Bacteria; phylum Bacteroidota; class Bacteroidia; order Bacteroidales; family Rikenellaceae; genus JADFUS01. Next base: position 108,514 of record JADFUS010000014.1, on the reverse strand, counting down.
AAAACACTCTCTGACGCTGTAAACGAGGCTTTAGATTATTGGATTAAAAATACAGACTCTTTTTATCTTCTAGGCTCAGCCGTTGGACCACACCCTTATCCTGATATGGTTGCTCACTTCCAATCGGTAATAAGCAAAGAGATGAAAAAACAACTTCTTGAACATGAAGGAACAGAAAATCCTGATTATATTTTAGCTTGTATAGGTGGGGGTAGTAATGCCTCAGGTGCTTTTTTTGAATATCTTGACAGACCAGAAGTAAAACTTTATGGTATAGAAGCTGGAGGTATGGGAGTAGAAACTGGTAAATCTGCCGCAGCTCTATTAACTGGAGAAGAAAAAGTTTTACACGGTAGCAAAAGCCTTGTTATGTGCGATGAAAACGGAGATGTACGTGAAGCCTTTTCTATATCAGCAGGACTTGACTATCCTGGCGTAGGACCTCTTCTTGCTCACATGAAAAGCACAAAACGACTAAATGTACTTGCTTCTACAGATAGTGAAGCTCTTGAGGCTGCATTTGAATTAACACACCTTGAAGGTATTATTCCAGCAATAGAATCATCTCACGCTCTTGCTGCTCTAGGTAAAATAAAATTCAAACCAACTGATATTGTAGTTGTAAATTTATCAGGACGTGGCGATAAAGACATGGAAATGTACCTTAAACACTATGCTTTCCTTGTAGAGGAAGAAATCCACAAACAATAAGCAAATAGCTTAAAAACATAAATTATATAACAAATACGGGTATGGAAATATATTTCCATACCCGTATTTGTTATTCAGAAAAAATTAAACAAAAAAAATGCTGTCAAAAAATTCTGACAGCATTTTTTTAGATTAGAAATATATATTAAAAGTATAATACTCTTTCATCAACAATATCAGCTCTTGTTATTAAAGAACCAATAACACGACCATAAACATTTGATTGAGCTCTTGCTTCAAGTAAAGCATGTTGTTTATCAACATCAGTATCTTCTGTTGTTACCTTTGAAGTTACTTTAGCCATATAAACTTTCGAAGCAGAAACTATTGGTTTTGTTTGTGCATCAACAGCTACTGAAGTAACTGCACCAATGAATTCTGGAGCAACACCTAAATTAGGTAAATAGAATGAGTTAAAATTAACATCTCTAACAGATTCTATTGTTGAAGAATTTTCTGAAGCTATAGCATCTATAGAACCAGCTTTAGTCATATTCTCAGCTATCATCTCATTTTTCTTTTCAGAAATACAAGCATATTTAACTTGTTCTTTAACTTCTTCTATAGTTGAAGTTCCTTTATGAGAAACTTTAGCAAGACAAGCAACGATATTTTTTGAACCTATAGAAACAACATGTGAAACTGCATTTTGTTCATTTGTAAATGCCCAACGAGCAAGTTCACGTGAATTGTCAATACCATCAAGACCTTTTGATTGAGGATTTAATGGAGCAGTACGTACAAGTATTGCTTCATCTTGTGCCTTAGTATTAAATGATTTTGTATCAGATACAGAATTCACAAAATTTGAAGCTAAGTTATAATAAACTTGTTCAGTCTGAGGACTTGGAAGAACTGTATATATTAATTCTGCTATTTGTACCTTAGGAACAATTTTACCTTTTTTCTCTACTTTAACTATTTGATAGAAATCTTGTCTTTTAATATAAACAACTTTTCCAACTCTAGTTTCAGAGATTTTATTAATCATTTCTTCATCTAAATCTGAAGTATTTAAAGAAGCTACATTTGCTGGTTTAACAGAAGGAACTTTAGCTATTAAATTTGACACTTGAACATCAAATTTAGCAGAAGATCTGTTCATTTCTTTAACTAAACTATCTGCATTAATTGTTGCAGGAGCAAAAGTGAAACGTAATGTAACTGAATCTGGAAGATTCTTTTTAGAAATAACTTTTAAGGAAGTGTAAACATCATTATCAAATGAAGGACCGAAGAACTGACCTTGACTAACTTTAGAATTATCAGCAAAAATAAATTTAGGTAACTTCTCAACACCTACATAACGAGGAGAAAAAGAAGTTTCTGAATTAAGATTTACAAATTGCTCAGCATCGTTAGAAGCTAAGAATTCATTATTTAAAGTTTCGAAATGCTCTTTACCGTCTGTATAATCGTCATCTGATGGTGTAGCTTCAAAAACTACATAACGTAACTCACGACCTTCATTTTTCTTAAAGCGTTTAAAGTTTTTAACATAATAAACTTTCATATCCAAATCTGAAACTTCTACTAAAGAATCAGGAATAGAAGTCGTTGCTTGAGAAATATAATCTACATTAACAGTAGTATTTGCTTCTACAGCACTTCTTTCAGCTTCTAAATTAGTTATATAAATTGAAGAACTAACAAGTTTTGTATATTTACTCATTGCTCTCTCTTTAGACATTTGAGCTTCAATATAAGTCCAAAATATACGAGCTCTGCCCGATTGATCCATATCAAGATTAGCAATGAAATTTTTCATCATTCCTTCATCAAATAAACCTTGAGAATTTACGAAAATAGATCTAAGAATTGGAGAAATAAAACCTCCCATTGTCATATCTACCATCTCTTGGTCTGAAACAACAACACCTAATTCTTCAAAAGAAGATAAAACAACGTTTTTAAGAATTGTTTGTTGCCATGCATCTTTTTGAACTTTATCTGTTTGTTCAACAGAAAGTGAAGATGAACCAGAAAGCATCATCTCTGCATTAGTTATTTCATCAACCAAATCATTGAATTGTTGATAGTCTATTTTATCACCGTTAACGGTACCGATAACAATTGACTTTTGCTGACCCATTCGGTCCCAGTCTCCTAAAAGGAAAGCTAATAGTGCCACACCAATAAATATTGATAAGACAATTCCTCCTTTTGTTCTAAGCGTATTTAATGCTGCCATATAAAATTTTATTTGAATATCTTTTGTTATTAATCAGAAATATGTAAAACTCTGCGAATATAACGATTTGTTGTCAAAAATTAAAACTTTTTACTCTTTTTTTTACTCTTTTGTTGATAAAGTATCAACAAGGAATCGTCCTTGAGATTTAGTAAATTTTATATTTTCCATCTTGTCGTCTGATTCAAAGCCATTTACACCTATAATAATTTCATTTCCACTCACAACCTTTGTATAAATTGGTGAGTATATTTTTTTTGTCTTTTGATTCCAATATAGCAAATCCGTGTAAATTTCTTTACCATCTTTACTCAATCCCACTACACTATCACGAGCTTCCCACAACTGTTCTGATTCCTGATATACAGCATATTTTGCTATTATCCTTGACTCTTCATTTGTGGTAGAATCTTCAAATGTGACTACGTTTACCCCTTTATCAAATATCATAAAAGAAGTATCTTGTGATTGACTACCCTTCCCTTCGTATCTTGTTACATGAGGAGTTATAAATTTATAATCCATAGTACCATCAGAATATTGAGTAATAGTTAAATTATCACTTTCCATAGTACGACGTATTAAAGGTTTTTCGGCCTTAACCTTTGTCTCTTTACATCCAACAACAAATAAAGCACTTCCGAAAAGAAGTGCTAAAATTATTTGTTTTATTTTTTGTTTTATACTTTTCATTAAAAGTTTAGTTTGAAGATCTAACAGTTGTTACACCATTAATCCAACCACAATTAACTCTATAACTTGCACCAATTTCTAACTCTTTATAAAAGATATCTTCTCTTGAAGGGAAGTTTGAAGAATAAGTTCTAATCATAGAATTTATTTTACCTACCTCTGCTTCATCATTAGAATATTTTTTAGCTTTATAAAGATTATCTACAACAATATAGTAAATAGCTTTTCTGTCAAATCCTGAACAACCCGAGTGAGAAGCACCAATAGAGAATGATTGAGCTAATAACATATAACCAAGGCTATTTGAATTGTTTAATCTGATTACTTTTCTAGCATAACCAGAAGCATTCATAGGACGATTCATTTGTAATTCATGTGCAGCAAAACGAATTAAATAATTTTCTAATTTCGCTTGATCATCTTCATTTGAAATACTTTCTTTAAAATATTTAACCGCTTTAGTATCATCTTTAGCTCCAGCAAATTGGATAGCTAATGCAAAAGCAGATTCTGAAGAAGGGTTAATTTCATAATATTTCTCAGAAATTTGAGTAGCAAATGCACTTTCGCAATCATTTCTAACTAAATATCCAACAATTTTCTTTACTAAATCAGCATCATTTGGAGAAGCCTTAAATTTAGGTTTAAATAGTTTCTCTAGATTATCGCAGTTTGTAGCACCTGATTGAAGAAGAAGTTCATCAAGACTTGCAAGAACTTTATCTTTATTTGAATTTGTACTTTTTGCTGCTGCTTCACTTACCATATCAAAATCTTCAAGTAGAACAGAAGCGTCAAACGTACTGTTTTTGATATACTCATTAGTAATGATATTGAAATATTGAAGACACATACTAAGATTTACTTTTTCATTAGATTTATCTATAGTTTGAGCAACTGATTTTCTTATTGCAGGAATATTTTTTGGACGATAACGCATTAAATCCAAAGATCTATTCGCAAGAATTATGTATGATTTCTTACCTCCAAAATATTTATCACGCATATCATATAACTTGATAATCTTATCAAAATATGCATTTTTTTGAGCTGGAGAAGGAGCTAGATTATAAAGATTTTTGTAAACCGAAATACCCTTAATATAAATATTTTCAGAAGCAGTAGGAGCATTTACTAACAGCTCTTCAAGTCTCTTTTCAGCACTTGAATAATTCTTCATACTAACATCATCTTTAAAAAAAGAGTAATTTTTGTAATTATCCTCTCTAGTTTGCGCATCTGTACCGTATTTTGCAAATTTAGGGTGGTTAAAATCGATCTGTGCATATGACATTGTCGCAAAAAGTATTGCTACAATGGAACACGCTGTAATTCTAATTAAATTCTTCATAACTATTTTATTCTCTTATTGTTTTAGTTTATTATTCTACTTGAACTTTCTACGTTTGAACCAGCTACCTATACTTACAAAATTAACTCCACCGAAAACTTTAAAATAAGTATTACTAATTTGTCCTGTTTCCAAACCCTGACGACCTACCTCTGCACCAATGTTAAGCTGAGTAAATCCATTTTTTTGAAGAGGAACACCGAAACCTAAGGTGACAGCAATTTCATCTAGTGGCTTATTATCATAACGATAATAAGAACGTGAATATTTTGCACCTAAACGATAAGTCCAACGTTTTAGATTAGAACGTATATCAAAACGATTTGGAATATATTCTAAACCAAACTTGACATCATGAGAACCAGCATAGGTTACTCTGTCTGTTTCAACATAATCGGGCATTAAATTATCAAAGTTTCTATAAACATAATCTAAACCCATTCTTATTTTAGGTGTTGTATATAAAAATCCTATAGCATATTTTGAAGGACACTTTACGGATGTTTTATATTTAGCATATCTGATAGTATCAACAATTTTGCCATAACTACTTTCTACGAAATGAGTTACTGGAGCTTTAGTCTTAAAACTGGGCTGATATACTGCACCAATAGTTATACTCTTACTCTCCTCAATTTTAAATCTATACTGAGCTCCTAATTCAAAAGTTGATTGATTTACAAGCAATGATTTTTCGTCATAAATAGATCTGTAATCGTATGGAGAAATATATGGATTAATTTGTGAAACATATTTACGATCTATAGTTCCGAGCATATACATATAATTTACCCCAATAGATAAATTGTTTGTCAGCGCAAAACCAAAACCAAATTTCATATTTGATATACCACCTTTTCCATAATGATTATAAGCGACATCACCAACACTTGAGATAATCTCAGGATCTGTTTCTTGAATTTTAACTCTATAGCCAGAATTTGAATATGGCGAAAGTGAAAATCCAAAACCAATACCTTTTGCTACTCTAAATTGAAGATTAACATTGCTTAGTTGAAGATTATTATGACTTGAAGATAATCCTTTATCACTCAAAAAATTATTATTTGCTTGAATACCAACAGAAAACAGAGCCGATTTTTCAATCATAGCACTAAAAGCAGCTGGATTTTGAGCATTCGGAGAAATACGAGATCGACTTGCAAGACCAATACCTCCCATTGATTTAGATGCTGCATCTCCAGGTACAAACATCTCCCCAATACCATACATGGTATAAGGAGAAAAATTATTTCCTATAGAATACTGTGCAAAAACATTGGTAACACAAAGAGTTGCCACCATTAAAAATGCTACAAATCTCTTTTTATTTACCATAATTATATCTCAAAACTTCATTCATTCCTATTATTGTTAAATAAGGTTTGACAAATATCGTCTTTTTTAATCTATCTGCAAAATATTTTGCGTCTCCACCAGTAAAAAAAACAGATTTTTTTTCATAAATCTCTTCAAAACGACAAATATACCCTTCAATTTCATAAATTATACCATTTAGTACTCCATTTTCAATTGCTTGAAAAGTATCTCTTCCGAAAAACGTTATACTTTCTTTAATATTGCATAGTGGAAGTTTTTTTGTGAAAGCATTAAGAGATTTAAAACGCAAACCAACTCCAGGAGAAATATTACCTCCCATAAATACACCTTTTTCAGAAATAGAGTCTATAGTTATAGCACTTCCGAAATCACAAACTAACAGATTATCACTATCATTAAAACTTCTAGCACCAATACAAGCCATAAGTCTATCGATGCCCAAAGTTTTTGGAGTATCATAGTCTATATCTATAGGCATTGGTGTTGAATATGTCACTTCGATAAAATTAGGAAATATAGAATTCAAATACTCTATTAGTTCCACATTTTTTTCTCTGACACTACATAAAATAGCACCATCTATTTTATTCTTCTCTTTATTTATAATTTCTGAAACAAAAGATAACGTAATATCTTTACAACGAAACACTTTTATATCGTCATTCGAACGATATAAAGCTATCTTTGCAAGTGTATTTCCAATGTCAATTATTAGTTTCATATTTTTTCTGTTCTTCAATAAACTCTTCAATAGAGCATAATATTTCTAGTGCTTCTTTAACGCCTTTAACTTTAGGCATTGATAAAAGTAATTTATCATTTCTAGTTTTAAAGATATAAGTCGATAAAGATATAAATTTTAAAATATATTGATAAGTTATACTTTTATAATATGGTGATTCTTGATTATATATAAAATGAACAATGAAAACACCATTTTTTATTATCGCTTTTTCAAAACCAAGATCTATACATTTCTTACGGATAAGAACCACTCTTAATAGATTTTCTGTTGATAAAGGCAAATCACCAAATCTATCTTTAAGCGTAACACTTACAGCCTCAACCTCTTCTAAAGTTTCTATTTTATCTATCTGCCTATATAGCTTAATTTTTTCATTTACATTAGATATATAAGTATCAGGAATAATCGCTTCACTGTCTGTATCTATCTGACAATCGGAGATATAATGTAATGGTTCACTATTTGAAGTCATCTCTTCTTCGCCAAGTTCCATACGCTCCTCGTTAAGCTCCATCATTGCTTCGTTAAGGATTTTATTGTATGCTTCAAAACCTATGTTTGCAATAAACCCACTTTGCTCAGCTCCCAGAATATTTCCTGCACCACGAATATCTAAATCCTGCATAGCAAGATTGAAACCAGAGCCAAGTTCAGAAAAATCTTCTATAGCACGAAGACGCAGACGAGCGGTTTCTGTAAGAGTTCTATTTTCTGGAGTAAAAAGATAACAATATGCTTTTCTATTTGTTCTTCCCACACGACCACGCAATTGGTGGAGCGAGCTAAGACCAAAATTCTGAGCATCATTAATAATTATCGTATTAACATTTGGTATATCTATTCCTGATTCTATAATGGTAGTTGCTATAAGCACATCATACTCACCATATATAAAATCCATCATTATTTTTTCTAGTTCCACGGGTTTCATCTGCCCATGAGCAACAACGATTCTAGCTTGTGGTTGAAGATTTTTCACTATAGAAGCAATATGCTCAATAGTTTTCACCTTGTTATGAACAACAAAAACCTGTCCACCTCTTTCAAGTTCGAAATCTATTGCATCTTTAAGTATCTCTATATCGAAAGTATGAACATGAGTACTTACGGGCATTCTATTTGGCGGAGGAGTTTTTATTATGGATAAATCTCGCACTCCCATCAATGAAAATTGTAGCGTACGAGGTATAGGAGTGGCAGTAAGAGTAAGGGTATCTACATTAGCTTTTATCTTACGTAGTTTTTCTTTACTCGCAACACCGAATTTCTGTTCTTCATCAATTATAAAAAGTCCTAAATCCTTAAATTCCACGCTCTTACCTAGAATTTTATGTGTACCAATAAGGATATCAACTTTCCCAGCTTTTAACCTTTGTAAAACATCTTTAGAATCTTTTGCACTTAAAGCACGTGAATAATTCTCTATAGATATAGAAAAATCTTTAAGTCTTTTATTAAATGTTCTATAATGTTGCAAAGATAATAGTGTTGTTGGAACAAGCACTACAACTTGTTTTGAATCGCATACTGCTTTAAAAGCGGCACGCATAGCAATTTCTGTTTTTCCAAATCCCACATCACCACAGATCAACCTATCCATAGGAACTTCTGATTCCATATCGGCTTTAAAATCGTCTGTAGCTTTCTGCTGATCGGGAGTATCTTCATATATAAAAGAGGCTTCTAGCTCATATTGGAGATAAGAACTCGGACTAAAAGCATAACCTTTACTCTTTTTTCTTTCGCCATATAGTGCTATTAAATCTTTTGCTATATCTTTAACTTTGGCTTTTGTGGTAGTTTTAAATTTCTGCCACGTTGAAGTACCAAGTTTATTTATCTTTGGTTGTTCACTATCTTTATCTTTATATTTTGATATTTTATGTAGCGAGTGGACATTCACAAGAAGAATATCACCACCGAGATACATAATTTTTACAGATTCTACAGATTTACCGTTTTCAATACTTTTTAACAATCCACCATAACGCCCAACACCGTGATCTATATGGACAATATAATCGCCCACAGATAACGAACTAAGCTCCGAAGCTATCATAGTTTCTGAAGGCTTCAACTGTTTCTTTAGCTCATATCTATGGTAACGTTCAAAAATCTGGTGATCTGTTAAGAATAGTGTTTTAGATTGATTTTCTATAAACCCTGCGGTTAAAGAGATAGGTAAATTTTCAAAATATAAATTCTGACGTCCTACTGTGTTAAAAGCATTCTCCAACCTATCCATTTGTGCTTTGTTTGGAGTAGCGATATATGTCTTATACCCTTTTAAAGTATATTCATTTATTATATCAGCAAGGATATCAAATTTCTTAGAAAAAGATGGTTGTAGAGATGTTTCGAACTCTATAGTTTTCTGAGGTAAAATATTCTCTATATTTTGTCCTTTAAAAAACAACCTATCGCCAATTATGTTATCTACAATATCTTGTTTTTCTGACAAAAGACAATTTGCAGAATATTCGGCTTCATTTTCAGCAAGTTTCGCCGACAACTTAACCCCTAGCGAACCTATTGCAGAGAGCATAGCAAAAGGCGAAAGCACCCAATTTATTTGCGAATATGCTTTTGTGTGTTTTATATATTCTAAAAGCGAAACCATTCTTTCATCGTCGCTATCCATTTTAGCAACAATAGTTATGGAGTCGTGTTTTTCTATGGAACGTTGAGAATTTACATCAAAGGAACGTATAGAATCTATATCGTCACCGAAGAAATCTATACGATAAGGTATATTGTCAGAAAAAGAGAAAACATCTATGATACCACCTCTTACAGAGAATTGATTTGGTTCATAAACAAACTCCACTCGTTGGAAATCAAGACTTAAAAGAGTTTCTATTAAAGATGTCACCCCAGCTTTTTCTCCAATTTTCAGAGTCAGCGAATTTTGATTCATCTGCTCTGTTGAAGCAACTTTTTCCGCTAAAGCTTCGGGATATGTACATATCACTAAGGTATCGCTTTTTTTAATAGAATTTAACTTCTCCAAAAGCGTTGTACGATGCACTATTCCCGCAGGTGATTCCTGTCTGTATATTATAGATTTTTTGTATCCCGAAGGGAAGAAATAAACATTTTCTCCACCTAAAAGCTCCTCCATATCATTGGAGAAGTATCCTGCTTGATCTTTATTTTCAAGCACGACAGTATGAACACCTTTATTATTTTGGGCATAAATAGCTACCGCCATAGAAAAGGCAGAACCTGATAAGCCCCTCAATTCAACAATTTTACTTCGTGTAGAAATCAAATTCTTAAATGAAGGTTGCTCATAAATTTTATTTATCAGTTTCTTCAGATCCATCATTTTGATTTTCTATATCGATTTCATATTCATCAAGAGATTCGGAAGTCAACATACAATCATTTTTGTCATAGAAGCGAGCATCAATATAACCCATAGATTCGTCAGCTATTAACTTTATATAACTTTTATATTTTAGCATCATTTTCATACGTATAGAGAAAAGACCTTTGTTAAGGTATGCTACAACATAAGGATTAGTTTTTATTTTTACGTAATGTAGTTTAGAATCTTCTAAAAGCTGTTCTAACTGAATTCCAATCTGTTCGTCCAACAAAATTGAGGGTGAAATTTCACCTGTACCTCTACAAATAGGACACACCTCGTTATGTTTCATTGTTGTTACTGGTCTAACTCTTTGACGAGTAATTTGCATAAGACCAAATTTTGTCAAAGGAAGAATATTATGCTTAGCTCTATCTTTTCTCATAGCATCACGCATAAGTTTTAACAACTCATTACGGTTTTCTTGCTTATGAAGGTCGATAAAATCGATAACTACTATACCACCCATATCACGTAAACGCAACTGACGAGCAATAATATCTACAGCATTACAATTCACTTCCAAAGCTATATCTTCTTGCGAAGAAGCATTTTTCACACGAGGACCACTGTTTATATCTATAACATGAAGAGCCTCAGTGTGTTCGATTACCATATAAGATTTACGTTTAAAAGGAACAATCTTACCGAACATACCTTTTATCTGACGTGTAACATCTAAGTGATCGAATAGAGATGTTGTGCTACTACCACTATATAATTTGACTATTTTTTCTTTTTCAGGAGCAATATGCTTAATATATTCTTTAACTTCTGCATATACTTTTTTATCGTCTACCTCAATATTTGTGAAAGAGTCATTCAGCAAATCACGGATAATTGTCATGGCTCTGTTTTCTTCGCCAATAATTAACTCTCCAGGTTTTGCGGATTGCATTTTTCTAAGAATAAGATTCCAACGAGTTACAAGGTCAGAGATATCAGCAGAAATTTCTTCTAAATCTTTGTCCATCGCAGCCGTTCTTATTATAAGACCGAAATTACGAGGCAACACCTGAGAAGCGATAGTTTTTAGTCTATCACGCTCTTCTTTAGAACGAATTTTTTGAGATATAGAAATTTTGCTTTCAAAAGGAAGAAGTACTACGTGACGACCTGTCAACGATATGTCTGTAGAAACACGAGGTCCTTTTGTTGAGATTGCTTCCTTAATAACTTGGACAAGCACTTGCTGACCAGGTTTTAGAACATCTGTAATTTGACCACCTTTAGGAATAGTGGTTAATTTTTTCATTACAGCAAAAGAGAATCCCACTCTGTTGCGTTGCATAGTTTCAAGCAGACGAGTATAAGAGTTAAAGTTATGACCCAAATCTAGATAATGAAGGAATGCATCACGTTCATGGCCTATTGACACAAAACAAGCATTAAGCCCAGACATAGTCTTACGCACAACGCCCATATATATATCACCGACACCATATCCGCCTTTTTTATCTTCTCTACTAAGCTCAACAAGGTTCTTATCTTCTAAAAGAGCTATATCTACATGATCCTCAGTGGAACTTATAATTAATTCTTTATCAATCATTCTGTTTTTTTATACAATTATTTTGAAGCTACAATAAATAACTATCAATTTGCAAATATACAAAATATAAATTTAATACCCGCTATTTTGTTATTATTCTCTCGATATAAGAAGAGTAATCATTTACCTGAGGTTTATATTCTCCCGTAAAATAAGGAGACGAAATTATAAAGTCTGCGGAAGACATATTCAAAGCCAGCGGAACGTTATAAACCGAAGCTATACGCATCAATGCTTTAACATCTACGTCATGAGGCTGAGCCATCATTGGGTCACAAAAGAAAATTATAATATCTATTTTTCCATCAGCAATTAAAGCGCCGACTTGTTGATCACCGCCAAGAGGACCTGATTTCAAAAAAGTTACATCTTGAATTTCTTCAGAGAAGCCACGAGAAGAAAGCACTTTACTAACAACTTTCCCAGTAGTGCCAGTACAAACGAGACTATGACCTGCCAAAACCTTATGATTTTTAGCGACCCACTCTGCCATATCTTTTTTCATATTATCGTGAGCAATTATAGCGATTCTTTTCTTCATAATTTTCAAAATTTAATTAATAAACAAATATACAAAATAAAACTCACAAACCCTCTCCCCCGTAACAAAATTTCCTCACAAGACCCTGAAATTTAACATTTTAATAAGGGACAACCATTTTTACAATATCAGCAAACGCTTCATCATCTTTCATTTCGACTTTAACACCTATTGACATATCAAAAATATATTTTGCTATTGATTTTTTAATAAACATTTCACCTTGAGAAGCAATTATATTATTTGCGAATAATACTCTATAATATATTATTCTTATCTGTCTTGGAGTAAGATCAATTTTCGACTCTCTGATAAATTTTCCTATCAAATTATATAATAATTGAATATCTCTAACTTCTCTATAAGAATCTTTTTCTATGAAAACTTCATTAGTTTTTTTATCAATTTTTAAAACACCATTAGTTTTAAGGCTATAAATAGAATTCTCTTTTTCCATGATTTTAAATAAAAATTCATTCTGTTGTTCTTTATTTATTGGAGGAAGAGCTATACCTATTAAAAATAATTTATCCATCTGATCTCTTGCAATTTTTTTATAATATTTTTTCTCTCCTTTTTTTTGTTCTCCTATATTATTTTTATGATATTTAACTTTAATTCCAGATATAAGTTTTTCTTTATCAATACTACAAATAACAATCAATCTTTTTCTTATCTCTTCATTTTCCAATATTGTTCTTAAAGAATCTATAATAGATATCATTTTGTCTTCTGGACATCTATCAATATCATCTACATATAAAATAATCTTTTTATTTTTTGTTTTTTCATCTATCCAAAATTCAAGTAATTTAGAAAGTTCTTTTTCTATTTCAGCTTGTATTCCCATTTCATTTGAAAACGAAATACCCTTAGAATATTTTCTAATTAATGAAATTGCAGAATTATAATGTTCTTTAACAACAAACCATAAAAATCCTACTACTCCCAAAACAGAAGATCCAATAATATAATTCTGCTCTCTTTTAAAAATAAAAGTAAAAATTAATGGCAAAAATATAATAATAAAATCTTTTAAAATGGACAAAAAATTTCTACAAAATGTATATCCAAACTTAAACCACCTGGATTTTGTATTATAAATTGTTTCAAACAAATAAGCCCAAATTGCTGGTGATTGCTGATATTTCCAAGCGTTAAATTCTACAATATCATAATTAATACTTATATCTTTTTCTTCTTTATTTTTTTTTATTTTATTAAAAATCAAAGAAATAGATCTCCTCTTTTTTCTTGAATTTAATTGTTCTTTTATTTTATTAAAAAAATAACTTTTTCCTCTTCCCCAAGAAGCAAAAATACCAACCATACATACATTATTATGTTGTTCAGTAGAAATTGAATCTAATTGTTTAATAAAACATTCAGCAAAACATTCTACACCAAAACAAGGAGAAATACCTCCATCTTTTATCGGCTGATTATTTTCCCTCACTTTATAATCATCGGAATCTTTATTTTCTAATTCTTGTTTTCCTTGTTCTTTCTTTCTTACTATATCGTATAATTCTCCACTTTGAAGATTTTCGATCTTTTCAAATCTTTTTTGTATTTTTTTTAATCTTTCTTGTTCAATATCATACTCAAGCTTTGTTGAATATTCATACATCTCAGAATTTATTAAACCACCTCTAAATACATTTTGTTGCGAATCTTTATTGTTAAATGAAGGCTTATAACCTCTCTTCTTTACATAACTTCTGATTTCTTTAATTTTTAATTTATTATCATTAATAAAAGATACATTCTTACTTTTATTAATAAAATTATTAATTTTATTACTTACATTAGACATATTTTATAATATTATTAAATTTTTATATAGTATACAATTATATATACTTGTATATAATTGCAAAGATAAAGATATTTATAATAAAACGTTACGATTTTTTTTATTTCAGAAATTAAGGAGGTTGTAGGAGACGCCAACGCCTAGATAGGGCGATAAGCCTTTGTCGGAAATGCCGTAGCCCGCACTTAACGATAACGAAAACGGCGAACGCTTTTTTATAAATATTCTACTCTCTACCGTTTTACTATTATATAACTCTATGGAATTTAACTCTACTCCATAACCACTGACTTCGGCTCGGTAAAGAGAATCTTCAAAAATATATCTCGAAATAGGAACTTCTACTCGCACATAAACACTATCTACGCTCCTAAGAGTGTCCACAACTACTCTATCCAGATATTTCGTTGTATAACGCACGTCAAGCTGTTTTATCGTATCCGTTTTAACTATGGTGACTGTATCCGTACAATAATGATTCTCGGAAAAAGATTTTTTAACGCCATAGCGATAACTTAGGTATGACAAGCCTACTGAAACTAATATAAAAAATACTATTCTATTTTTCATTTTCAAAATTTTTATGATGTTCTGCAAAAATAGAATAATGAAAAAGTCTATCTGATTTATTGTTGTAAAGAATATTACAAACTATAAGACACAAAAAAAGAGCCTAAAAAATTAGACTCTTTACTGTCGGGGTACCAGGATTCGAACCTGGGACCCCCTGCTCCCAAAGCAGGTGCGCTAACCGAGCTGCGCTACACCCCGAGATGTATATTGGAGTAGCATTACCTCCTTTTTACGTCTGCAAATATAGGGCTTTTTATAATACCCTCCAAACATTTTAGCAACTATTTTTTTTCTTTTTTCTCTTTCTTAGGGAAAACTGAGAATTGTACGTACTTATCTGGATTAGTTTTTAAGTCTACTAATACCTCTTGTAAATCATCAAGAGTCTGATTTAGATTATTATAGAGCGTTTCATCGTTAACCAATAAACCTAAAGTACCGTCTGTTCCTCTCAAAGCTAACAATACTGAATCTAAATTAGAAATTGTTTGTGGTAAAGTGTTTTTTAACCCCAAAGAGAGAGTATCGACATTATTTAAGGTAGATTGAAGAGTCGGCATCACCTCTTTTAATTGAGAAGATGTCTCAGAAAAATTAGAAATTATACCTTCTATATTTTTTCGCTCATTAGAAACTAACCCATTAATGTTATTTGAGACATTAGATAAATTATTAATAGCATTAGTAATATTGTTAATATTATCCTCGCTTAACAAAATCGATAAACTATTAAAAACTCGTCTTATACTATCTACAGCAATTTTAACTCCACTTACTATATGACCCATTTTAGCTGTCGAACCATCTTTAATTTTAGAATTGATAATATCACCATCTTCAAGATATTCACCACAAACTCCTATTTCTATCTCTACAGATTTACCTCCTAGCAGAGAACCTTCAGATAACATAGCATAAGAATCTTTAGGAATCTTATATTTATTTGGAATAGTAATTTCAATTGTGGGAGTATCTTCCATAGAAGACATATTTATAGCCGTAACAATACCAATCTTAACTCCTTTATAGTTTACTGCCGAAGAGACAGCCATATCCGAAACACTTTCATATTTTGCAATATAAGTATTTTCAGAATTAAATAAATTCTTTCCTTTTAAAAACGTAAGACCCCAATAGGTCATAATTAAAATCACTAATGATATAACGCCAATTTTATACTCTTTTCTTATCTTCATATTTTCATTTTTCAAAAGTTACAAAAGCAACTTTCCTTAGTTTATAATTTTTTTAAGTTCTGACGCCTTAACAAGATTTCCTTTTAAAAAGCCCACCTCGTATGCATCTTTAAACTTATTTTTACGCAATTTATTACGCAAATCTAATATTTCTTGATAATCATCTAACACTCCCACAAAATATTTATATCTATTTTTTACTTTTACTTCCATTATTTGAGTAGTAAAATCTCCAAAATTTCTTTTGTTTATAGATACCTTTCTTCTCGAACTCATTATCTGAACAGAAAAACAAGGTTTTTTTGGTACTCCATTTTTATAATATTCTATTTTTTTAACACTCACTTTTGGTTTTTCTTCAATTGAACAATATTCAAAAGAGTGTTCTGCATTTTTTTTATATTCACAAAAAGCACCAAAAAGGGAATTTGCTATTTTATCTTGTCCCGCATTTGATGTAATAAATTTTCTATCCGTAGCATTAGATATAAAAGGAAGTTCTGTTAAAACTGCTGGCATAGATACTCTCCAAAGCACCAAATACCCTGCCTGTTTAATTCCTCTATCCGAGAAAGATAGCTTTTTTTTGTATTGTTGTTGGATAAGATAACTCAACTCTATGCTCTCTCTAAGGAAACCTTGTTGACCCATACTAAACATTATGTATGACTCAGGATCATCTGGAGAAAATCCGCCATACTCCTCTTTATAATTTTCCTCAAGAGTGATAACAGCATTCTCTTTTTTTGCTACAGCCAAACTGGCTGCTGATTTATGTAAACCCAAAGTATAAGTTTCTACACCCGTGGCATATTTACTTTTTGCAGAGTTTACGTGAACAGATATAAATAAATCACCTTTAGCTTTATTTGCTATTGCTCCCCTTTTATATAATGGGATAAAAACATCGGTTTTTCGAGTATAAACGACTTTTATGTCAGAATAATTTTTTTCTATGAGTTTTCCTAATTTTAATACTACTTTTAATACTACATCTTTTTCTTTATAAATTCCATGTACCGCACCTGGGTCGTGACCCCCATGCCCAGCATCTAGAACAACAGTTTTCAATTTTAATTCTCCCTGTTTTACTTGCTGTGCAATAGCAAAATTACATTGAAAAATAATTATGAAACACAATATTTTAGAAATTTTTTTCATTATTAGAAAAGGATTAGTAAATTTTATCTATTTTTGTATCTTGATTAAGGACATTCACATTTTATAGTTACAGCGCAAAGTTAACAAATTGAATTGAAATTGCCACACAAAAAAATAAAATATATAAACAAAATAAATATCATTGCAATATTTTTTATAATGATATTTGTCACACCATCACGTGCAAAACGGATGGTGCGTGATACGTTTCCCCAAAACGACAGCACAACATTATTATCTATTAAAGATATAATCAAAACTGATTCTTCTCTTTCTGATACAACAAAAAGAAAGCACAAACCCCTGCTTGAAGATATTATACATACAAAGAATTCAGATTCTATGGTATATGATTTAGCCAATGGAAAAATGTATTTGTATAATAACGCAGATGTTAAATATAGTCAGAACGTTTTAAAAGCTGATTATATGGAGGTAGAGCTTGATAAAAATGTTATAAATGCAAAAGGGGTTTTTGATAGTACAAGAAATGAATTTTCTAAGACCACTTTTAAAGATACGGGCAAAGATTATGAAATGGACAGTATGTCATATAATCTAAAATCTCAAAAAGCTAAAATTAGAGGAGTAACTTTTGTTGAGGGCGAAGGATTTATACATGGCAAGCAGATAAAAAAGATGAAAGACAACACCATAAATATTGCCGACGTAAAATATACTACTTGCGACCACGAACATCCTCACTTTTATATTGCTTCTTCAAAAGCACAACTTATAGAAAATAACGAAAATAAAAATATAGTCTTCGGACCTTCTTATTTAGTTTTAGAAGATGTCCCTCTGCCTGTTTTCCTACCTTTTGGATTTTTCCCCGTTGTACAAAATAAAAAATCTGGTATCATTATCCCTTCCCTTGGTGAAGAGGTAGTAAGGGGATTTTTCTTGAGAGATGGTGGTTATTATTGGGCTATAAACGACAAAATAGACCTTACCATAAGAGGTGGTATTTATACCCTTGGTTCTTGGAATACTAATATTTCCACATCCTATAAAACAAAATATAAATATAGCGGTTCGCTAACAGCATCTTATGCTAATGACGTTATCGGAGATAAAGGTTCAACGGATTATAGCAAATCACAGTCATATAAATTACAATGGCAACATACTCAAGATCCTAAATTTCTTCCAAACTCTACTTTTTCAGCAAAAGTAGATTTAAGTTCTGGAAGTTATGATAAATATAATGGTGGAGTTAATGATTACATGAATTCACAAACCAACTCGTCGGTAGCATTTTCAAAGACTTGGGCAGGAACGCCATTTTCAATATCTGCAAACTTACAACACTCACAAAATAACAGAGATTCGAGCGTAGTAATGTCTCTTCCGAACGTTGTTTTTAATGTAAATAAAATATATCCTTTCCGTCGTCGAAATGCCGTTGGAAAAAAACAATGGTACGAAAAAATATCTTTTAGCTATACTGGAACTCTAAATAACCAAATAAAAACTACAATACCAAAATTCATGACAGAAGCTATGTTTGATGACATGAAATATGGTATAAAACATAGTATCCCCGTTAACACATCATTTAATATTTTAAAATATCTGAATGTGAGTCCTAGTTTTTCATATAATGAAAAATGGTATTTTAATAAAATTAAAAAAGAGTGGTCTCCAGAAACAAATAGCGTCATTGTAAAAGACACAACAAAAGGATTCTATCGTGTATATGACTATAGTGCATCTTTATCTTTTTCTACTATAGTTTATGGAATGTACAATTTTGGGAAAGACAAAGGCTTAAGTGCTATAAGGCACGTAGTAACTCCATCTTTTAGCGCAAGTTACAAACCCGATTTTAGCAAAGCCTTATATGGATTTTATGATCCTGTACAGACTGACGCATCGGGAAAAATAGACTACTATTCACCATACGAACAAGGTATCTTCGGAGGTCCTTCGAAAGGAGAAAGTGCCTCAATATCATTCTCTTTAAATAATAATATTGAAGCAAAGGTAAAAAGTAAACAAGACTCCACGGGATTCAAGAAGATCAAGATTTTTGAAAGTTTAAATTTCTCATCTTCCTATAATTTCTTAGCGGAATCTTATAAACTTGCACCCGTTTCTATCTCTGCACGTACAACGTTATTCAAAGGTCTTGGTATAAATTTCAGTGCAACTCTAGACCCATATGTTTATGACGAAGATAATATCCGTATTGATAAACTTGCATGGAGTAATAACTCTCTAGGACGTATAACAAATTTCAATCTTACTTTTGGATATTCATTAAGGAGTTTCTTTGGTGCGGAAGGAAAAGGAAGTGGTACGGGTAGTGAAACTATAGCAAAAGACCTAACTCCCGATGAAAATGCCGACCTATTAAGATCTGGCATTGATCCAAATGTTGTACAACAACTTAAAAGACCTGAATATTATAATTTCTCAGTGCCTTGGAATTTAAGTTTTAACTATCAACTTTCATATAGCAACAGAGGAGGTACAACACCAAAACAAGTCACTCAAACAATGAGTATGAATGGTAGCGTAAACCTTACTCCAAAATGGGGAACATCTTTTAGTGGAGGTATCGATTTCAACACCATGAAATTAACTCCAGGGTCTATAAACATAACACGTGACCTACACTGTTGGCAAATGGGATTCTCTTGGGTTCCAATTGGACTACATAAAAGTTGGACTTTTAATATTAACGTAAAATCTAGTGTTCTTCAAGATCTTAAATTCAAAAAGAGCAGTGGATTCCTAGAAAATAATTTATAAAATGAAAAATAATCCTTTATTAAATAAATTCGAAACACCATATAATACTCCAGCTTTTAGCAAAATAAAAGATGCTGATTTTCTTCCTGCAATAAAGGAATTGATGTCTCAAACAAAAAAAGTTATCGAGAATATTAGCAACAATACCGAAGCTCCAACCTTTAAAAATAGCGTTGAAGCATTAGAATATTGCACACTCTCATTGGATAATGCCACAGCTATATTATTCAACCTTAACTACGCAAATACAAACGAAACTATACAATCTATTGTCATGGAAGTAGCTCCTATGCTAACTTCTTTTGCTAACGACGTTTCTTTAAATAAACAACTTTTTGAAAAAATAAAAAAAGTATATGAAACACGTAAAACCTCAAAATTAAGCGATATAGAACAACGTTTAACTCAACGTTGCTATGAAGGCTTTGTCAGAGGAGGTGCAAATTTGAGTGACGATAAAAGTAAAATATATAGACAACTTACAGAAGAACTTTCATCGCTTACAGAACGTTTCACACAAAATGTTTTGGCAGCAACAAACGAATATACTCTTCATATCACTTCTGAAGAGGAACTTGACGGAATACCTAAAACAGCTCGTCAATCTGCAAAAGAAGAGGCCGAAACAAAAAAACTTGAGGGTTGGATATTCACTCTTCAAGCACAAAGTTTTATGCCATTTATGAAATATTCTACAAACAGAAAGCTTCGTCATACAATATGGCAAGCGTATAATAGCCGTAGTTTAGGAGGGAAATTTGACAATCAAAAAAACATCAAAAAAATCGTCGAACTTCGTCTTAAAATTGCAAATGTTTTAGGCTATAAACTATATTCTGATTATGTTCTTGAAGAGCATATGGCAAAAAGTACTGAAACGGTAAATTCATTTTTGAATGACCTTTTAGAACACTCTCTACCAAAAGCAAAACAAGAAATTAAAGAAATTGAAGAGTACGCAAAAACTCTTGGATTTGAAGATATACTTGAAGCATGGGATTTTTCATATTACAGCGAAAAATATAAAACAGAACACTACTCTCTTTCTGACGAGATGTTAAAACCATATTTTAAACTTGAAAATGTTGTTAGCGGTCTTTTTGCTATAATCAACAAAATTTATGGTATCGAATTTGAAAAAGATGACTCTATAGAAACATACCAAAAAGAGACTATAGCATATAAAGTGTTCGATAACAAAGAAGTCATAGCTATATTATATATGGATTTCTTCCCTCGTCAAAGCAAAAGCGGAGGAGCTTGGATGACCTCTTTCAGAGAATTAACAATTGCCGACGGAAAGAAAAAGATACCTCTTATCTCTGTTGTCTGCAACTTTACAAAACCAACTTCAAAAGAACCTTCATTGTTAACTTTTAACGAGGTAACGACAGTTTTTCACGAAGTAGGACATGCTCTTCACGGAATTTTCTCTACAGGCATATATCCTTCAATTTCAGGAACAAATGTAGCACGAGATTTTGTTGAACTACCTTCACAAATAATGGAAAATTGGGCTATTGAAAGAGAATTTTTAGATAATTACGCCATACACCATAAAACTGGAGAAAGAATTCCTGACGAACTTATTGAAAAAATAATAAATGCTAAGAACTTCTTGAGTGGCTACCAATCTGTACGTCAACTATCTTTTGGCATAACAGATATGGCTTGGCACACCATAACAACTACTCCTACAGAAAGCATTGTTGATTTTGAAAAAAATGCGTCTAAACGTTGTATTTTATTCCCTTCAAACGAAAACAGTTGTCTTTCAACAGCCTTCACACATATTTTTTCTGGTGGATATTCAGCAGGATATTATAGTTACAAATGGGCTGAGGTTTTGGAAGCAGATGCCTTTTCACTTTTTAAAGAAAAAGGAGTAACAAATAGAACCATTGGAGATAAATTCCGAAAAGATATCCTTTCTAAAGGCGACGAAAAAGATGCCATGGAACTATATATCGCTTTCAGAGGCAGAGAACCAAAAATTGATGCTCTACTTCAAAAAACAGGTCTAATTTAAAAAAGATAACTATGAAGAAGATAATTATAGATATATTTATGTCGGTAAAAGGCGAAAATAAAGCTCTTTTTAACGTGTTTTTGCTATTTTTGTCTATCTTTACACTCTATAGCTGTAATAATGAAGACTATGACTCTACTCTAAAAAAACAGAAAACTTCTATTGAATCATATTTAAAAGGTAAGAATTATGAATATAACATTCAAAATGGAGCTTATGTTTATATTGAGAAAAAAGGAGTCGTTGGCTCTACAACCATAAAAAAAGGAGATATCTTAACTTTCGACTATTCAGAATATTTTTTTGAAAACAAAGATTTAGAAACTTTGATAACTACAAATATTCCTGAAATAGCTACAGAAGCAGGACTTAATACCCCCGAAGAAGATCTTAAACCTATAGTTGTTGAATATGGTGTAACCCCTATGGTTATTGGTTTAGAAAGAGCTTTAAAATGGGTCACTCCAGAAGAAGAACTTATTGTTTATCTTCCTTTTACATTGGCTTATGGAGAAAAATGGTATAGCGTAATTGCACCATACTCACCTATTGCTTTTAAAATAAAAATAATAAAAATAGAACATAAATAAATATGAAAAACTATAATAAAATAGGAGTATTTTCTCTTCTTTTTGCTTTTTTACTTGGTTTTTTGTTTTCGTGTACGGGAGAAGACTACACAAACAATAATATAATATCAAGTGATGAAACACTAGACGCTTGGATGAAAATAAATCATCCAGATATTGATAAAATAGAAGATGGTTTCTATCTAAAAGTGACTGGCGACAAAGATATAAATGAAAATCCCGTTGACACTTCTGTTGTTAAAATAAACTATCTTATAAAAAATCTTAACGATAATATCGCTGGTAATACTGATGCAGAAACTGCACGTGTTTTAAATAAGTTCCACCCTAAAACTAACTATAAAGAACCTTTTACATTCCAAGTAAATAAATACCTAAAATACAACGGTATGTGTATGGGAATAAACAAAGCGATTAAGAAAATTACGAAAGGTCAAACCGCAGAAATATATATAAGTCCCAAATATGCTTATGGGCTTAAAGGTTTAGATAGCCTTTACTTAGGATACAGAGGAAATACTCGTATTAACTCTGGAGAGATAGTCCATATCATCTTTTCTCTTGATTCTTTTGAAAATGAACCTATCAAGAGCGAGAAAAAATTAATTACAGAATATGTAAAGACCAATTTTCCAAAAAAGTTTATCAATGAAGAAGATATGGTTTATATCGATAAAACTTTAGTTAGTGATATTGTTAAAGACTCTGTAAGAAGAGATACCACACTAAAGATTGATTATAAAGGATATCTTCCAAATGGATTTGTTTTTGACACTTCAATAAAAGAGGTAGCACAACAAAACTTTTTCTTTGATGAAAAAAATAAATATGAACCATATAATTATTCTTATAAAAGAGACGATAAAGAAGATTTTGGTAGCACCATAAAAGCATGGAAATATGCTATTAAAAACATGAGATTAGGGGAAACTGTAACAATAATAGCAAACTCCGATTTTTGCTATGGTAATGATGGTCAATATGACCAAAACAGCACCATATTACCAATGTTCACTCCTCTACTTTTTGAAATTCACATTCTTACTCCTGACGAAGCCAGAGAGAGAGAAAAAGAAGAAGAAAACTAAAAATATTTGAACCATGGAAAATAAAAGTGGCGTAATTTATCTTATGCCAACACCAATTTCTGACGATGAGGATACATTAAAACATCTTCCGAACTATAACCTTGAAATTCTAAAAACTATAAGATATTTTGTTGTTGAGAATACTCGTACAGCAAGAAGATTTATCAGCAAATGTCATTTAGGAATGGTTATAGATGACTTGGAATTTGTCGAGCTCAACGAACACACAGAGAGCAAAGATGTCGAAGATATGCTAAAACCCATTTTAGCAGGAGAGAATTGTGTGATAATGTCCGAAGCTGGAGTTCCTGCTATTGCAGACCCTGGAGCAGAACTTGTTGCTGTAGCTCACCGAAAAAATGTAAGAGTTATACCTCTTGTAGGTCCTTCATCTATAATAATGTCGCTCATGGCTTCTGGAATGAATGGACAATCTTTTGCTTTCAACGGCTATTTACCAATAAAAAGCGGTGATAGAGCAAAACGTCTTCGTGAACTTACAAAAATAGCAACATCATATAATCAATCACAAATTTTCATCGAAGCACCATACCGCAACGAGCAACTTGTGGCTACTATTCTTGAAACATTGCCAGCAAATATGCGTTTAACTATAGCTATAAATATTTCTGCACATAGCGAACAAATAAAAACATTAAAAATAGAAGAGTGGAGAAAAACTGATATGTCTTCATACTCTTTAAGAAAAAATACAGCCATTTTTGTCATAGGATTATAAAATTAAAAAAATGAGTTCAATAGATACAACAAAAATTAAGAATAAAGCATATAATATTTTAAAAGGAAAATGGGGAGAAGTTATACCTATAACTTTAATAGCCGCATTTTTATTGATAATAATATTTATATTCTATTTCATAATAGCAATTAAAAGCTACTATTTTTTTAAATTTAATCCATCAGTAATAATTTTACTTGCTTTATATCCACCAATAATAGTTGGATATTATAAATATTTTCTAAATTTCAACAAATCTTATTTAGATTTCGATAGAGCAGACAAAAATTATTTTAAAATCTTATTTATACGTTTTAAAAGGAATTATTTACAAACATTTTTAACATACTTATTACATAATATTTACGTTAACCTATGGACTCTACTTTTGATTGTCCCAGGAATAATAAAAAGCATAGCATACTCACAAGTATATTTTATTATTGCTGAAGACGAAGAAATTTCAGCTAACAATGCTATAAAGAAGAGTCAAGCTATGATGAAAGGACACAAAATGGAATTTTTCGAACTAATAATTAGTTTCGTCCTTTGCTATTTACTAAGCATAATCACTTTAGGAATAGGTTTTATATGGACTATCCCTTATATGGTAGAAGCAAAAGCACTCTTTTACAAAGAGGTTAAAAAACAATATGAAGACTATTTATTATAAAAAATATTTAAAAAAGGCTATTGATTTTTTGTCAATAGCCTTTTTTGATACTATCTTTATAGCAAACTAAAAATAGATGCTAAAAAAATTCGATTTAAGACGTTTTCTATATAATGGCAAATTGCTATTTATACTTATATGCTCAATTATCACGGTAGTATCTCTTCTACTTTCTGGACAAATTGCTCGTGAATTAAGAACAAAAGAGGTTCATGATGTTAAATTGTGGTCTACAGCTATCACACAACTTGCAAACGACAGCAAAAGAGATTATGAGTATAATTTCAAAACTCTTGCCGTTAATATTGTGGGGACAAATAGCTCTATACCTACAATAATGACCGACAACGACCTTAATATCATAAGCTATAGAAATATACCAAAGAACATTGCTAAAGACTCTGTAAAGCTACGCAGTTACATCACAAAGATGGCAAAGAGCAATGACCCGATAATAGTCACCACAGATAAAGGATATGACCACTATATTTTTTATACAGAATCTCACACTCTAACTATTCTTAAAGTATTTCCTTTTATACAGCTATTAATAATTGTTGTATTTATAGTTTTCAGCTATATAACATTCCGCTCTTCCATAAAAAACAAACAAAATAAAGTTTGGATAGGAATGGCAAAAGAAACAGCACATCAACTCGGAAGTCCCACCTCTTCACTTTTAGGGTGGCTAGAATATCTAAAATCTCAGGACATAGATAATCACGTAATTGAAGAGATGAATAAGGATATCAGCAGACTTATGAAAGTTGTTGAAAGATTTTCAAAAATAGGCTCTACCACACAACTCGAACCACGAAATATAACAGAGATAATCAATGGCACAGTAAATTATTTTAAAGTTAGAGTTCCCAAAAACACAACTTTAGAATATATAAGCAACGAGAACAACCCACTTCAAGCAATGGTAAATGAAGCACTTTTTGACTGGGTAATTGAGAACATGATAAAAAATGCTATAGATGCCGTTCAAGGAAAAGGCTCTATTGTTGTAACAACACACGACGACAAAGAAAACATATATATAGATGTTACAGATAGCGGAAAAGGAATGAGCAAATCTGTTCAAGATAAAATTTTCAACCCTGGATATACGACAAAAACAAGAGGTTGGGGACTTGGACTCTCTCTAAGTCATAGAATAATAAATGACTATCACAAAGGTAATATTTATGTGGCATACTCCGAACCTAGCAAAGGTACGACAATGAGAATTGTCTTAAAACGGTTATAAATGCTACAATGTTTGTAATTATTAACTACCTAATTATCAAACAAGAAGATAATTTTTAATTATTTTTTTTGAAATATATTTGGAATATAAAAAAATTATTCCTACTTTTGTGACGCTTAAAGATTGAAGCTGACCTATGGTGTAATGGCAACACAGCAGATTTTGATTCTGTCGTTCAAAGTTCGAATCTTTGTAGGTCAACAAAAAAAGGAGATAAAACGAAAGTTTATCTCCTTTTTTGCTATATAAGAGTAAAAAGAAATAATTTTTTTGTATATTTGCTATACAACAAAAATATAAAACATATAAAATTGGATGATTACCTCTATACTGAATATTTAATGATAGCACTTATTGTGTTATCAACTCTTTTTTGTGCTATTTCGAGTTTTCGCATCTCTTTTAATTTTCTTAGCGACAATATGGTCTTTGACGACCTAAACGATCATCAACAATCGAAAATCGAAAAACTACTTTTTTCTCGTGACAAAATAAACGTCACAATAGTTCTCACAACGATACTACTTATAGTGCCTATAGTACTTATTATTTTTCATCTAAGTTATATATTTCTATCCGACTACGATAATGCTATTTACGCTACATTTATAACCTCTGTGGTGCTACTTACTATCTTAGCATATATAATTCCATTAATAGGGACTCAAATCTCTAAAACACGGTTTATAATAAGTAATATTCCAACGCTTAATTTCTTTTACTATTTGCTATTCCCTATCACATGGTTAATTCTTAAAATATATCCAAAAGATAGAACAAGCATAAACAAAGGAGATGATGATAAAAGCATATCTCTTGAAGAACTTTCTGATGCAGTGGATATAGTTTCAAAATCTTCTTCACCCGAGGATAAGAAAATTCTTGAAGGCTTAGGTTGGTTTGTCGATGCACAGATTGTAGACATCATGACCCACAGAACGGATATGGTAGCAAAAGACATAAACATAACCTTTAAAGAGCTTTTAGACACATTTATAGACTCTCGTTACTCACGTATCCCTATTTATAAAGAGAATATAGATATGATTATTGGCGTTATGTTTGTTAAGGATATTATCGAACATATCAATGAAACAGATTTTAAGTGGCAAACACTTATCCGTAAACCAATATTTATTGACGATCAAGCATATGCTAAAGAATTGCTTAAAACGTTCCAATCTCGAAAAGAACATTTAGCAATTGTTGTTGATGAATATGGTTCTACACAAGGAGTTGTTACTATAGAAGATATTTTAGAAGAAATTGTCGGAGAGATAGATGATGAATCAGATACCGAAGATGATGATGAGTATATAAAAATTGATAATGACACATATATTTTTGAAGGTAAGATATCAGTAAATGATTTTGAACATATTTTAGATATCGAACATGAAGATATGGAAGAAATTTCTGAAGATGCAGATACTCTTGCAGGACTTTTCATACAGTTATCGCAAACTTTTCCTAGAATTGGAGCAACCGTTGAAGCTCTAAACTATCGTTTTTCACTCATCGCAATGCACAAAAATCGTATAACAAAAATAAAAGTTGAAAAAATCAAAAACGAAAAATAAAATATGGACTTTTTAACATCGTTAAATTCCCGTATCATTGTAAGTGATATATCTTATGATATCACAAATGATTTTCTATCTCTTGAGGAAAGAGAAGATTTTAAAACAATAACAAATAAAAAGAGAGCTATTGAATGGCTCTCCACAAGATATATAATTAAAAAATTATATCCATCAGCTTTCATAAGCTATGGAAAAAATGGAGAACCTCTGTTAAATAGTTGTCCTGAATATAAAAACATATCCATATCACATGGAGCCGAAAAAATAGCTCTCATATTTTCTAATAACAACTGTGGAATTGATATAGACTCACCTAATCGCAACTTCGACAAAGTCGCCAACCTTGTTCTCAACATAAAAGAGAGAGCCATCATCTCCGAAAAGGATCACGGAAAAGCATGGTGTAGCAAAGAGTCAATATACAAATTTTATAAAGGCAAGAACATCTCTTTTTTAAAAGATATAGTAATTACAGACATAGATGCTAAACATCTTAAAATAAGCTGTAAAAAGCACACTCACGAAGTTTCTATCGAAGAGAACGAAAGATATATCTTAGCTTATCTTGACAAATAATAAAAAGTCTCAGAAATATAAATTTCTGAGACTTTTTAAATATATTATTTTTGAATAGTTATACTTTTCCAATCTTCATCACCCCACGTTTTAGCCTCTAAATCATATCCCGAAACACCTTTACCCAAAGTAATATCACAATTATTTGTTTTGAAATCATCAAATGGTGAAGAATCCAATTCAATATCTTCATTTGTTGAAGTTGCAAGAAATATTGAAACCAAAGAATAACATCTATAAAAAACATCTTTAGATAATTGTGTAACAGTTGGTAATGATACCGATTCTAAAGATTCACATGAATTAAAAACTCCATATCCTACTTTTTTAACATTTGGTAATGATATTGTTTTTAATAATTTACATGAATTAAAAGCACTTTCAGATATCTCAATAACATTTGGTAATAATACTGATGTTAATGACAAACAACCTAAAAAAACTTGAGAAGGTATTTTCTCAATAACCAGAAATGAAATTGATTCTAATGAAATACAACCTAAAAAACACTGATCAGATATTTCTTTCAATTTAGGAAATGAAACCGATTTTAAAGATCCACAATTTCTAAATGTATCAGATAGTTTCACAGCATTTGGTAATGATATTGATTCTAATGAATCACAACCTGAGAAAACATCACAAGATATTTCTTCAATTTTAGGAAAAGAAACTGATTCTAATGAAGTACATCCTTGAAAAATGCTTTCAGATATTTTTTCAATTGTAGGAAAAGAAACTGATTCTAATGAAGTACAAGCACTAAAAGCATATAACCGTATTTCCTTAACATTCGGAAATAACATAGATTTTAACGAAATACAACCTAAAAAAGAATACTTTAAAATAATCTCCAATTCAGGCATATCTACGGTTACTAATTTTTTACAACTTGAAAACGACAATTCCCCTATTTTCTTAACCTTAGGAGCTTTAATAGAAATTAAAGCAAAATTTGAACTAAAAGCACTTTCCCCTATTTTTATAGCATTAGGTAATTCAACCTCCTTAAGAAAGGCATTGTCATATAAAGCCCCATCATAGATAACTTCATCAGTAAAAACAACTTTAGAATAATAACCTCTTTTATTATCAACAACATATTCTGCTATTGTCCCAGAAAATGAATCTCCTATAATTGGATCATCTGATTCTTTTACTTTTGGAATATCTATTACTGTTCCATCTTTTAAAGTAAATCTAAAATAATCGTCTGTTTCTGTAACACTCTTTATTATTGAACCTTCAATTATGGGATCTTCTGATTCTTTTATTTTCGGAACATCTATTATCTTTCCATTTGTTAATATAAGTCTAACATAATCGTCGGTTTCTATAATCTCTTTTATTATAAAACCTTCAACTACTGGATCTTCTTCATTTTTTACTTTTGGAATCTCTATAATTCTTCCATCTGTCAAAGTAAATCTAAAATAATCTTCTGTCTCTGTAACACTCTTTATTATTGAACCCTCAACTATTGGATCATTTTTCTTTGGAATATCGATTATTTTTCCATCTGTCAATGTTATTCTAATATAATCATCTGTCTCAATAATACTTTTTATTATTGAACCTTCAACAACGGGATCATCGTTATCTTTTACCTTTGGAATATCTATAACTCTTCCATCTTTCAAAATAAATCTGAAATAATCGTCCGTTTCTGTAACACTTTTTATTATTGAATTATCTACAATAGGATTTTCTTTTACCTTTGGAATATCTATTACTGTTCCATCGGTTAAAGTAAATCTATAGTAATCGTCGGTTTCTTCAATACTCTTTATTATTGAATCTTTAAGATCTGATTTATCAATTTTTGGAATCTCTATTACTGACCCGTCTGTTAAAGTAAATATATATAAATCGTCGGTTTCTACAATGCTCTTTATTATTGAATTTCCACTTTCTACAACATCTTTAATAGTCACAGAAGTTCCATCTTCAAATTTTAATATATAGCCACCATCTACCTGCTCTACAGAAGTTATAGAATTTTTGGAATTTTGAGCATCAAGCACTTCTTGTAAAGTTGCTTTAATATTTTTTAACTCTTCCTCATAAAAAGCATTATCATCACCCTTTACACACGAGGTTATTGACACAAAACATAAAAACAACAGTAACATTTTTTTCATAGTATAATACATTTAATTAGCATTAATTTCAATGCAAAGATAATTAAACTATGTTAATAATTGAAACTTATTTACCACTCTATCTCACAATTTCAATTTTTTAAATATATTATTTTTGAATAGTTATACTTTTCCAATTTTCACCAGCCCACGTTTTAGCCTCTAGATCACAGCCCAAAACACCTTTACCAAAAGTAATATCACAATTTTCGGTTTTAAGACCACCAAATAGAGAAGGTTCAATTTCGATATCTTCATCTGTTGAAGTTGCAAGAGACATTGAAACCAAATAACCACAACCATAAAAAACATCACCAGATATACTTTTAACGTTTGGTAATGATATCTTATTTAAAGATATACAAAAAGAAAAGACACTTCCTACTACGACTTCAACTTTTGGGAAAAAAACAGATTCTAACAATCTACAATCATGAAAAACTCTTTGTGATAATACTTCAAGATTTGGAAATGAAACTTTTTTTAGAAAGAAACAATTTTCAAAAACATTACCTGATATTGATACTACATTTGGCAATAATACAGATTCTAAAGATTCACAATTTCCAAAAACATTACCCGATATTTTTTTAACTTTTGGAAAAGATATTGATTCTAAATAGCAACAACCATAAAATACAAAATCAGTAATTTCTTCAACATTAGGAAGAGAAATTGATTTTAAAGAAGTAAGATTATAAAAAACATTACCCGATAATTTCTTAATATTCAATAATGAAACTGTTTTTAACAACGAACAACCTAAAAAAACATTTCCAGATAATTCTTTAACACTTGGTAAAGAAATTGATTTTAATAAAAAACAATTTCCAAAAACAATACCATCTATTTTTAATGCTTTAGGTAATGATACTGATTGTAATTTACAACAATCATAAAAAGCATAATCATATATCTCTTCAACTTTAGGAAAGGAAATAGTTTTTAATGAAAAACAATCCCTAAAAGCTCTTTTCGAAATAATTTTCAACTCTGGCATATCTACAACAGATAATTCTTCACAAGATAAAAATGATTCTTCACCAATTTTTTTAACTTTATGAGCTTTTATTGATTTTAACGCTATATTTTGATTAAATACACAATCACCAATTTCTATTGCATTAGGTAATTCTACTTTTTTTAATAAAGGATTACCAAAGAAAGCCCTATCATAAATAACTTCATCTGTAAAGATAGTTTTAGAATATACGGCTTTATTTACATCAGCAATATATTCTGCTATTGTACCTGAAAAAGAACTTCCAACAACTGGATTATCCGTAATCTCTAAATTTTTTATTCTTGGAATATTTATTACTGATCCATCTATTAATATAATTTTATAATTATCATCTGTCTCAACAATAATTTTTATTAATGGATCTCCTTTTGAAGTAATATCTCTGATAATTACAGAAGTTCCATCACTAAATTTTAATATATATCCACCTTCAATCTGATTTACAGAATTTATATAATTTTTTGAATCTTGAGTATCAAGTACTTCTTGTAAAGTTGCTTTTATATTTTTCACATCTTCTTCATAAAAAGCATTATCATCACTCTTTGCACAAGAAGCAATTGATATAAAACATAAAAACAGTAGTAATATCTTTTTCATAACACAATACATTTAATTAACATTAATTTCAATGCAAAGGTAACTATTATATGCTTATAATTGAAACATATTTTACCACTCTATCTCGCAATTTCTATATTTTTTGAGATAATCGTTTGTTTTACTGAAATGTTTACAACCGAAAAAGCCACCTCTATTTGCTGATAATGGTGATGGGTGATTTGCTGTAAGTATAAGATTATCTTCCTGATTTATTAATTTTATCTTCTTTTTAGCATTCCCACCCCAAAGGATATAAACCACGTTTTTTTGACAACTAGATACATAACGAATAAGATTATCGGTAAACTCTTCCCACCCTTTTTTAGCATGAGAAAGAGGCTCACCACTTCTTACCGTTAATGTAGCATTTATCATTAAAACTCCTTGCTCTGCCCAACTTAAAAGAGAACCATTATTATGATTAACTCCCACATCACTAGCAACTTCCTTAAAAATATTACGCAAAGAAGGCGGTAAGCGAGTTATCTCCTCTCCCACAGAAAAAGCAAGTCCATGAGCTTGTCCTACTCCATGATAAGGGTCTTGCCCTAACAAAACGACTTTAACGTTTTCTGGAGGACATAACTCCAAAGCCGAAAAAACTTCTTCTTGAGGTGGAAAAACAAGTGTAGAGGCATATTGAGCCTCTACAAAAGTTATTAATTCTTTATAATATGGTTTATTTTCTTCCTGCTGGGCAAAATCTGTCCATGATAATGGCATCTTCATTATTCTTTGCATCTCTATTTTTTAAAATGTTACGTGCTACACAACCCACAGCCGTAGTATGTGGAGGAACATCATAAAGCACTACTGAACCAGCACCAACCTTTGCCCCTTCACCAATAATAATATCTCCAAGAACAGTTGCTCCCGTACCTATTATTACATTGTCATGAACTGTTGGGTGACGCTTACCTTTACTTTTTCCTCGTCCACCTAATGTCACACCGTGATACATCATTACATTATCTCCTATTTCTACTGTTTCACCAATTACAACTCCCATACCGTGATCTATAAAAAAACCTTTACCGATAGTCGCTCCAGGGTGAATTTCTATTCCCGTCATAAATCTCGAAAATTGAGAAATCATACGTGCAATAAAAAAAATCTTATGCTTATATAAAGCATGTGCCATACGGTGATATAACACAGCGTGTATAGACGAATATAACATGAAGACCTCTATGCGAGAACGTGCCGCAGGATCTTTACTTAATATTCTATCTAAATCGTATTTTAAATTTGTAAACATTCTTTATTATTTAAACAGATTCATAGATATATATTTTTCACCGCCATCAGGAGCAACAACTACTACACTTTTTCCCTCTCCTAAACGACGTGCCACACGAACTGCAACAGCTATAGATGCACCAGAAGAAATCCCTAGTAAAACAGACTCTTCCTCAGCAAACCTCTTAGTATATTTACTAGACTCTTCGGCAGTTACATTTTCTACAACATCAACAAATTCAGATTTATAATTTATAGGTATAAAATTCGCTCCAATACCTTGAATTCCATGTGGAGCTGGTTTTCCACCTTCAATAATAGCTGATTCTGTAGGTTCTACACCAACTATTTCTATTTTTGGAGATAACTCTTTAAGACGTTTCCCAGTTCCAGAAATTGTTCCTCCCGTACCAATACCAGCTACAAAAGCATCTATACTTGGTAAATCTGCAAATATTTCTTCTGCTGTAGTATAGTAGTGAGCCATATAATTATCTTTATTATCAAACTGACCCAACATTTTATATCCTTTTTGAGCTACCATCTCTTCTGCACGATTTACAGCACCTTGCATACCCTCAACTCCTTTTGTAAGAACAAGTTCAGCACCATAAGCTGAAATCAAATCTCTACGCTCTTTACTCATACTATCGGGCATAACTATTATAGCTTTATACCCTTTTTTCTGACAAACCGCAGCCATAGCAATTCCAGTATTTCCACTTGTAGACTCAACAATTATGTCACCTCTCTTCAACTCACCACGTTCTTCCATTTGAAGAATCATGTTGAGCAAAGCTCTATCTTTAACACTACCAGTTAAGCTAAATTTTTCTAATTTAACATATATATCAGCACTACCTTTTTCTTTCAAAGATTTTGCCTTAAGCATAGGTGTATTACCTATAAGCTCTAAAGAATCTTTTATTATCATCTTTATATTTTCTTAATTATAAACAACTTCTTTCTCCTTTTTTCTAAAGAGAAAAGCATCAACAACCTCACCTTTATGGTAAGTGAATTTCACATTGAGAACTTTATCAGCCTCAACCTCATATGTTCCAACTTCGTGCCAATAATTATTATCAAAAATAGTATCTCTTTCATTTTCACGTCGTTGCTTTTCTGTTTGAGGATTTGCTATCCATTCGTAACATCGCCATTCTCCTTCCTCCAACTCAGTAATTTCAAATTCAAGACGAGATTTTCGTCTTTTTGATGTTAAATAGGTTTTTCCATAAAGCAAACCATCTTCTTCCAATTTTTTTCGTTTCCAGACACATCTTCGAGTAGGTATTTTAATATCATCTATTATTACACCTTGTGAAGTTCTAATATCTAAAAAATTTGCAACTACATCAACCATTTTCGATCCATAATTTTTAAGATTTTCTGGCGTTACCAAAAATTCCGTATCACAGTAATAAGCATAAGGTAATTCAAAAGTTATAGCAACACAACTATCTCCCCAATTTTTCCATATCCACCCCTCAGGAACTTTATCTCTTCTGTCGTTGTAACCATCTACACCTCTACTTTTATACTCCAAAATAGATGTAAAATATGACATAAGCAACTTTTTTCTAAATAAATATTGCGATGAGCTTTCTGCGGAATGTATCCAATATGAACTTTTATTAGCAACTTGAGCATGAATATTTAAAAACATAGACACTCCTTTATTCTTAGATTGAACCAAAGAGAAATATTTTTTTATAGCCTTAACTTCTACAGAAGTCGTCAATGAATCACTGTTATAATTTCCTTCATGGTTTACTCCCCTACTGTCACTTCTCGAATATCCACCATAAACCCCATCTGGATTACACATAGGAATAATATAGAATACTGCTTTTCTCAGAAGATTATTCTCAGAAAATAATCTTTCCACAAAACCCTCTGTCCAAAAAGAAGCTGGCGACTCACTTGGGTGTACACGAGACTGTATCCAAACAACCTTTTTAAGACTATCTGCATATCTATTATCTGTAATTTTAACAACGGTCAAAGGCAATCCTTTATATGAGTATCCTATATTTATAGTATCAACACATTTATGCTTTAACCACTCCTCTATCTTCTCACGACTTTTAGTAAAAGTATATGGTTTAAAATAAGCTATATAGACACTATCTTTCGTAAATCGTTTTCTAATCTGAACTTCTGAATATTCATCTTCCGAAAATCTTATAAAATTTTTATTATCATAAGAATAAAAAGCCCTTTCAGAATCACTACCTTTAAATTTAACATTCAGACTATCTCCCTTTACTCCTCGCATTTTAAAATAAAACCAACGAGAAGAAGAATAAGCCAAAGTATCATTAGGATTTTGTAAATCTTGAGTTGTAAGAAGAACAATATCTCTATATTGAAGGGTATCTTTTGAATAAACAAGACTATCGCTGAGCACTTCAATTTTTGCCCCCGATTCAAAATTATAATCATAGGAAATTTGAGCATAAACATTTGTAAAAAATGAATTTATGCAAAATATACCTATATAAACTATAACTTTAATAATATTCTTCATTGGCAACTATTTGAAATGAGGTCGGATTAAATCCATCAATTTTTTTGGTGGACGACACGCTTTTTTAGTAATAGGATTCATAAAAGCCACCGTCACAGAAGCGGTATTAAGAATAACATCTCCTCTACTCACTTCATAGAAAAAAGTCATCGTTGCCGAAGGTATTTTTTTCAACGTTGTTTTTATTGTTATTAAATCGTCATAGTTAGCAGGAAATTTATAATCGATAGTTACATTCATCACAGGAAGCATACACCCCTCCTCTTCTAATTGTTTATTTGACATACCAGCCTCACGTATCATTTCGGTACGAGCCATATCAAAATACTCTATATAATGTGCATGGTAAAGAAATCCCATTTGATCTACATCAACATAAGGGACACGAATTTTATACTCACTTGTAATCATTACTTTATTTTTTTATTTTCCTCCACCCTTCTAATATATTTTTTACGTTCTGGGTGTTTATCAGAAATTAATTTTTCTTTTTGTTCTTTCTCAAACAGCATTTTTTTTATTGCTTCTTGTTCCTCCAAAGAAATTTTAGGGACTTTCAACAATTTATTATATATCTGACAACAAATCCAAGCATCTGTAGCACCATAAACAAGTTGTGCTGGAGTTAGATTAATAGCATTCCAATTACTCAATCGTTGTGCTTTAGAAAGTCTTCCTTTTAATACTATAGCTGTAATTTTTTGAAGACTCATATCAAATATTCCCCACTCTTTTACTATAGTTTGCAAATCAACAAACCCATGAGGGATAAAATCTGAAACTCCTTGAAGCTCTTTAATATCGTCACGAACAGCAACACCTATTTTTAAAATATTTGGAGATTGTAAAAAACTAACTATTTTTCTACTAAGATGAATTTTATTAAGTCTAAAAAGAAATACTTTATCTCCTGCAGAAAGCTGAAGCAAAGAGATACTATTTTTAACTCCTTTTTTAAAAACTGCTCGAGACTCTGTATCAAAACCAAAGATTTTATAATTGGACATATAATTAGCAACAACACTCTGCTGTTTATAATTATCTACCACAACTATTTCTCCACCAAACGCAATGTTGGGTAGTTCTGAAAGATCTTCTTTTGATATTTTTGGTCTAAACATACTTATACAAACTTTTATTAACTACAAATATAATGATTTTATTAATTAAATTTTGTAACTTTCGGAACAAAACGCAAAAAGCTATAAAGATGATTGGGAAAAACATATATCTCAGAGCTTTAGAACCTGAAGATTTAGAAGAAATTTACCTATGGGAAAATGATTCAGAATTATGGATACATAATAGTAGTCTAACTCCTTTTTCACAATATATTTTAAAAAAATATATTGCGAATTCTTCTGAAGATATATACTCTTCAAAACAGCTGAGATTAATAATCACCGAAAAAAGCAATGATAAAGCTATCGGGACTATTGACTTATATGAATTTAATCCTCAACACCAACGAGCTGGTATAGGAATACTTATATATGATAAAGAAAAGCGAAAAAAAGGATATGCTTCTGAATCTTTAGAGTTAATAATTGATTTTTGTAAAAATCGTTTAAATCTAAAGAATTTATTCTGTAATATTCTTTCTGAAAATATTGATAGCAAAAACCTATTTATTAGCAACAGTTTTAAGCTTATTGGCACAAAAAAGCAATGGGTTTATGCTAATAAATCTTGGCACGACGAAGAACTTTATTTCCTTAATTTGAAATAAAAAAAATCTTCAAAAATAATATAAAATTTTAGTGTTACTATTTTCACATTAAAAATATTCTTATTATATTTGTCGTACAAAATGAAGAAAAAACAATAATTAATAATATAAAACAAAAAATTATGCAAAAAATTGATTTGAGCAAGTACGGTATCAGTGAAGCTACTGAAGTACTTCACAACCCATCTTACGAGCAACTTTTCAAAGATGAGACATGCCCATCTTTAGTTGGTTTCGAAAAAGGTCAAAAAACAGAGCTTGACGCTATCAACGTTATGACTGGTATTTATACTGGTCGTTCTCCTAAAGACAAATTCTTTGTAATGGATGACGTTAGTAGAGACACTATCTGGTGGACTTCTGACGAATACAAAAATGACAACAAACCAGTTTCTACAGAATCATGGAAATCTCTTAAAGAAATTGCTGTTAAAGAACTTTCTAACAAAAAACTATATGTTGTTGACGCATTTTGTGGTGCAAACGAAAACTCTCGTCTAAAAGTTCGTTTTATCATGGAAGTAGCATGGCAAGCACATTTTATTAAAAATATGTTTATCCGTCCTACAGAAGAAGAACTTGCTAATTTTGGTACTCCAGACTTCGTAACTTTCAACGCTTCTAAAGCAAAAGTTGAAAACTTCAAAGAACTTGGTCTTAACTCAGAAACTGCTTCTGTATTTAACCTTACAGACAGAGAACAAGTTATTATCAATACTTGGTATGGTGGTGAAATGAAAAAAGGTATTTTCTCATTAATGAACTACTACTTACCATTACAAGGTATGGCTGCAATGCACTGTTCTGCAAATACTAACAAAGATGGCGAAACAGCTATTTTCTTTGGTCTTTCAGGTACAGGTAAAACAACTCTTTCTACAGATCCAAAACGTCAACTTATTGGTGATGACGAGCACGGTTGGGACGATGAAGGTGTATTTAACTTTGAAGGCGGTTGCTATGCAAAAGTTATTAACCTTGACAAAAACCACGAACCAGATATCTGGAATGCTATCAAACGTGACGCTCTTCTTGAAAACGTTACTGTTGATGCTAATGGCAAAATTGACTTCACAGACGGTTCTGTAACAGAAAACACTCGTGTGTCATATCCTATCAATCACATCAAAAATATTCAACCAAAATCTAAAGCTCCAGCTGCTAAAAAAGTAATTTTCCTTTCTGCTGATGCATTTGGTGTACTTCCTCCAGTATCTATCCTTACTCCAGAACAAACTCAATATTACTTCTTGAGTGGTTTCACTGCTAAACTTGCAGGTACAGAACGTGGTATTACAGAACCAACTCCAACATTCTCTGCTTGTTTTGGTGCTGCATTCCTTTCTCTACACCCTACAAAATACGGTGAAGAACTTGTTAAGAAAATGGAAGCTTCAGGAGCAACTGCATATCTTGTTAACACAGGTTGGAACGGTACAGGCAAACGTATTTCTATCAAAGATACACGTGGTATTATCGACGCAATCCTTGATGGTTCTATAGATAAAGCTGAAACTAAATTAATGCCTTTATTCTCTTTCAAAGTGCCAACATCTCTTCCAGGTGTTGATACAGCTATCCTTGATCCTCGTGATACTTATGCTAATGCAAGTGAGTGGGACGAAAAAGCAAAAGATCTTGCTGCTCGTTTCATCAAAAACTTCTCTAAATTCTCAGGTAATGATCATGGTAGAGCATTAGTTGCTGCAGGTCCAAAACTATAATCTGAATTTCAGAAATATAAATACAAAAAGAAGCTGTTTCGTAATAACGAAACAGCTTCTTTTAATTTTTACTTATATATAAGATATATTATATTTATCAAATATTAACAATCCTTCTTTTTCTTAAACTTCCTACATCCAATAGCATCTGTCAAATTTTCACTTTTACTATCAATAAAATTCTGTCAATTACTTTTTAAGATAATATAAATTTTTAAATGTTTTACTATCTAACACTTAATTTAAATTTATCTATTGCTTAATATTACTATCTTCTTTATTGAAAAAAATTGGATTAGAAAGACCTGAATCATCTCCCCATTGAAGTCTTAAATAATAATTTTTATAACTATCTGGTGTTTCTGGAGTTGGAATAAAACAACTTATCCCATTTGTTTTAGATAAATCTAAAATATTCAACATCATATCTGTATGTGCTTCATAAAGGAACATTTTTGAAAAAGCAGTATCGATATTTGAAAGTTCCTTATCTTTATCACCAACAGTTGCATAGTTGCTTACTATAGTCCTAAGATAAAATTTAAGATCATATATCACCTTATTATTAAATCTATCAAATTGAGGCACTGTTTCGCTTATCTCGCTATTATTTATTTGTAAAGCATATTTATCTATCAAGTTCTTAACAAAATCTTTAAACGAATCTATTTCACTACATTTCACAACAGCAATAGTTGCAGATTTCTTAGCATCAGTGAAAATATTATAATGATTAAAATATGTTTTCGCATAATTTATAACATCTATTCTCTCTTCTAAAAGATATTTAGTAGTTTCATCATAAGCAAACCCATCGGCAAGAACTTCTGCCGAAGAAGCTATAATATACTTTGCCGAATTACGAAGTTCATATATAACCTCCATATTAGACATATAACAAGCATCAAAAATAATAGTTTCAAATTTAAATTTCTCTAAAACATCTGCTAAAGCATCAATATTCATTTGAGAATGATTATGACTATTATCCTCACCAAAACTATTCATTCCTCCTAAAGGTTCTGAAATTTTTGCGGGAGATAAAGATGGATGTTTTGCTGGTAACCAAGAATTACCATGAGAAGATAATATTATATCTGTTACTGTTTTTCCACCTTTACAGAAATTCATAGCATCAATTATAACATTATTCAAATGAGACGGACTGCATGAATTAGGATTAACATACGTTTTTAACACTACATTTTGGCTACTCAATCCTTTTTTTTCAAAAATTCGGATTAACTTAGCTATCTTGTCATCGGGAGAATCATAATAAACAAAAATCTGCTTTTTATCAAATTCTTTATACGCTTCCTCTATTTGCTCTATATTTTTAATTGCATAACTATATAAATTATTATCAGAAGCTATATAAACTAATACAGCATCTTCACCTTGGTCTATAATTATAGGTTTTTCTTTGGTTACTTTACTACAAGAAACTAAAATTGCTAGAAGCAAAAAACAGATTATTTTTTTCATTTTCAATTATTAAGTGATAAAAAAAGTTGCCTTAGGTATAAACTAAGACAACTTAAATATAATATTTTATTTTTTAAAACACCATTAATAACACAAAAATGTTTTAAAATTAATTTTCTATTTTATAAAGTATATCCATAAAATCGGTGTTGTTTCCTCCACCACAACCACATTCTATATAACCTTGTGAATTTTGATAAACGCCAAATCGTATACGAGAAGATTTCACAGCATTTGCAGGAGGAGTAAGATATCCAATAAATTTAACGGGGTGACTTCTATCAAGCCATTCTGCAAACCATTCTGAATGTAAAATTTCTTCTCCTTCATCAGCAAAATCATTATCACCATTCCAGTCAACAAAAATTATTGCTTTATAACGTTGATCACAAGCAGAAAAATCAATATGCCTTTCAGCAGTAAACTCAAATGTATTTGATTCTCCTTTTTTTATATTTAGCACATAATTCAATCTTTCTTTACTTCCCCAACCGTCCCAAGCAGTTTCATCACCAGTACTTTCTTCAATACTTCGTTGACTAATACCT
Source organism: Bacteroidota bacterium (assembly GCA_015222165.1). Taxonomy (GTDB): domain Bacteria; phylum Bacteroidota; class Bacteroidia; order Bacteroidales; family Rikenellaceae; genus JADFUS01. The sequence goes on along the minus strand of JADFUS010000014.1, from coordinate 66,960 downwards.
TTATTACTCAAAGGATCTCCTTTTTTAGATTCTACAATTGTAGTGCCATTTAAATCAAAAGTACGAATTTCAGCATATGAATAGAAAAATTCTACAGTTTTACAATATTTAGAAAATACTGGTTGATCAGCCTCTTCAGTAGGTTTTAATGCAACTGGAGAAATAACTTTAAGATATGATATATCCTTAATATTTCCATTTACCATAGCTCCACTACCATCATCCATATTCTCTGTTCCTGCATCTTCTTCAAAAATTCCCATACGGACAGTTGACGATTTTACAGCATCTTCTGGCATAGTAAATTCGAATTCATGACGTACATAATGCTCTGAAGTTTGTATCCAGCTTTCATAAATAGCTTGTTCATCTTCATCAGCAAAATCACCATCACCATTCCAATCTCCCCATAAAGCCATTTTTAATTTATATTTTTTCCAAGAAGCATTTGCAGAACCAATATCGGTAATCATTACAAATTTATTTTTCCCTGGAGCTAAACAAGCTACATAATTTTTGGATAAATCTTCGTAAGCTGCCTGAGTATCATAAATTTTTCTAAAAGCAATACCACCTATACTAAATACAGAAACTGAAGCCGAACAAGCAAATCCATTTGAAGGAATAGCATATTTTATACCTGGACGAATCAAAGTAGGTTTTTCGGCTTGAATATTTATTTTGCTATTATCGGAATCAATAGTAAAAGCTGTTGTAGTAAGTTTCATTTCAACATTACGACACATATCATAACTAAATGCATCAGCATTAAAACGAATAGCTCCCATATAAGATTTTTCACCTACGGGAATAACTACTTCTGAGCCACCTAAAAGAGAAACTTCAAATTCTGAAGCATCAGTATTAAGTTTTAATTTTAAAGAAACTTCTTCTTTAGCTATTTTTTTTAAACTAACAACAAAAGGAACTTCTACTACTTCACCTCTAATAAGAGCTACTGCTGTTCTTTTTGTTTTTATAGAAATAATATTTTCACCTATTACTTCTCCTTGACTATCACCATCGGTATTATTTGAAGAAACATCCACAACGGGAGCTTCATTACAAGATACAACTGCAAATAATAAAAGAACAGCTAAACCCTTAAAAAAATTTAAAAGAAAATTCATATTATATATATTTTCATTATTATTGACAAAACATCGACGCGTAAAGATACAGAATTATTTTAAATATACAAATAAAATCCTATTTTTACACGAAAAGATCTTTTTTACACACAAAAAAACATCAATTTGATATTTTTAAAATTTATAAGATACTCCCAATAGAATATTAAAGCCAATACCTTGATAATAATTATATTTATACAGCTTTTGATTAAAAATGTTATTCAATTCACCCTTAAAACCTATACGATTGTTAAAATGATAGAAACCATGTAACGAAACATCTGCACATGAAGGCATCTCATTAAAAGACAAAACTGTTTGATCATCATATAATGTTGCTCCATCTCTTTTTGATTGGAAATCTACATTTAAAAGTGCAACAAACTTCTTTCTATATTTATATTGTGCTCTAAAGTTTACTTTATGTGCAGGTAATCCAAAGACTTGATTTTCTCTTTCTTGTGCTTTTTTATCTTCATATTTTGTATATAAATATGCACCTCCTAAAGAAAATTGGGGAATAATGCTATATTCAAATTCAGCACCACAAATAAAATTATTATAATCAGAAACAGCTGTAACGAAAGTATTTCCGTACTTGTTATTTACGAAAGTAACCATATCTTTTTTCATTTCACCACCCACATGAATATTATATAGTAACTTAGATAATACACTACCTTTAAAACCTATACTCAATGAGTTAGTATTTGTATTTGGAGCTGTAAGCCCATTTTCTACAAAAGGATTTTTCTGGCTTAAATTATAATAGTTATTATATTCATATTGACCATCTAAATCAAAATAAGGTACAATTGCTCCTTTAAGCAGTTGAGCTTGAACTTTTAAAACTGGATTAATATTACCCTTTTTCTGACCATACCATTTATTACCAACTCCAAAAACCATTTTTGCACCTAATTTAATATCCAAAACATCATATGTAAATTGATACATTGGATTTATAAACATAGTACTATAATTTTTTATTCTATCTCCAATTTCAGCCTCTGGAAGAGTACTACTCTCATTTAAACCATGTGAAGGATTATTTATTGGTGACATTTTCACCATAGTTTTCCCTGCTATAAGAATCATATATTCATAATCTAAAAATATACGATGATGTTCTTTTAATAAACGAGAAGATATATCTATTGATGCATGAGTTATTCTCTCTTTATATTTTTCTGAATCTTCTATAAATGAGAAAAAACCTCTGAATTTACCACTAAAGAGAGTCTCTTCACTTTGAGGAACTCCGATAGATATATTTGCATAACCTCTAAGATACCATTTATTTAAAGATGATTGTAAATCTTCATATTGCACTTTTGAAAATTCTTGTCCAAAAGGTTTAGAATATCCATAACGATTTAAATTATGATATTTAAACATAGCGTCTAAATCAATCTCTAGCCTATTTACTCTATATTTTAACATAGCAGAAATAGAGTTACTAACATTTAAGCCAGATGTTTTTTCACCATAATCATTTTTTATTTTACCATAATAGCCATCATTTGAAAAACTAGCACCCATGATAACATCTCTTTTAGTTTTTGTAGTATAAAAAACATTAGCTCGAGATTGCAAAGGAAGACCTAACATCAAATCTGCATATCCACTATATAAGTCATAGAAAGAAGATCTTTCATAATGAGGAATAGAGAGTGAATTTATAGATGGCATATAAGGTTCTGAACGATAAAGTATATTATAGTTCAAAGCCGATAAATCTATATTTATAGGAGCTTCATCTAATGGATTAAAATTCATTTTAGTTGCTTTCCCTACTATTGGAACATAGTTTTTCACTACATTAACATTCTGAGTAACAACACTCTTCTTCTCTTGTGCCTCGGCAACATAACAAGAGAGCATCAATATAACTAAAACTATATTTTTTGATATATTTCTCATCTTCAACTATTTTAATAAGTCTTTTAATTTTTGAGTTGCAAGCTCTTTTATTCCATCTGCATCATTGTCATATCCTTCAGAGACACTCTTGTATGTAGCTTTCGCTTGGAACTTATCATTTCGTTTAAGATATGTATCACCAAGTAAAATAAAACCTTTAGCTATCCAATATTGATGAGGAGTATCTTTTGATGCAAGCTTCATAACGCAACTTTCAACCTTATCATATTTTTTCAAATTGAAATAAGACAAAGCCACCATATATTTTGCTCTCACAGCTGTTTCGCTTTGCATAGAAAGATTTACATTCTCAAATGATTTTATAGCTTTATTATATTTACCCTCTTCAAACAAATCTTCAGCCGAAACAAACCACGCCTCGCTAAGAATCTCTTTAGATATATCTTTAGCCGATAAAATTGCTCTGTAAGATTTTCTAATTATGACAGAATCTTTTGATAAAATAGATAATGACATTTGATTTTCTAAAGCATCACGTTTTTCATAAACATCTGTAGAATATTTTATAACCGAAGTTAATGAATTATAAGCATCTATATATTTTTTATCTTTCGAATATATTTTTGAAAGTTCAAGGTTAGAAGCAACAGTATATTGATTTTGAGGCATTTTCGAAACATCTTCAAAATATTTAAGTGCTTTTTCAGCTTTTCCTAATCGTAAATAAGAGTCGGCTAGATAATATAGAATATCTACATCATGCTGACCACTTGGATATAAATTGATATATGCTAGACCCTCACTTACTGTTTTATTAAAATTACTTTTTGTATAAAATCCCTGAACGACTTCAAAAGTAAGTTTCTCCTTGTCATCTTCATTTACAAGTGACATTTTACCTATACTTTTCAAGAAATCAAAATATTGCTGAATATTACCTTTAGAAACATATATACTTTTTAAAGCTATATGAGCACCTTTTGCTTCTTCGGAAAGAGGAAATTCTTTAGCTACACGTTTATAAAGTTCTACAGCATCGTCAGTTTTACCGTTATTAACCTCAACAACAGCTAATTGTAACAGTGCTTTAGAATAATAAGGAGAATCTGGACACTTATTTAACATATATATCAAATCTTTCTTCGCATCAATAAAATTATTCATTTTTAAGAATGTCGAAGCAAGTTCCATTATTGCTTTTTCAAAATATTGCGATTTTTCTTCACCAACAATACGTTTCAATAATGATATTTTTGAAGCGTTATCTTTTGCCATACCGTAAGTCATAGCAAGTTGATATTCTACTTGATCATTTTTGGATAAAGACAATGATTTTTTATAATTATTCTTAGCTCTACGATAATCAGAACGAGCAAGCCATGAATCGCCAATACGAGCATAGGCATCAGAAATATAGTTACCTTCGCCGTTATAAGTTTTTATAAATTTATCGAACCATGTAATAGCGTAACCCCATTGTTGCGAATTAAAATATTGATAACCAATAGAATAATTTGACATTTGCCACTCTAAAACACTACTTGATGATTTTGCCTGATATTTTTTGTACATCCACGCAACATCATTATTAAATTCACCTTTTCCAGCATGAGATTCTGCTATCCAAAACAGTGATAAAGCACTATATCTTGGTGTAACACCATAAGTCATTGATGTTTTAAACATATCTATTGCTGAATCAAATTGTTTAGCTTTGAAATATTGAATACCTTTATCATAGTAGGTACGTTGAAGAGCTTTACGAACTTCTACGCTAGGATTTTTTACTCTTCTAGCAATAATCACAGCAGAATCGACATCTCCACCATTAAGATATAGATTTAAAAGATAACCACTTATTTCATCTCTATGTTTTGATTCTGGATATTTCTGATAGAATTTTAATAAAACATCTATTTTATTTGTGTATAAAGTGCTCTCTGTTATTTCGTAAGTTAATTTTGCATAATTGTAAAGAGCATCTTCGGTTACTTCGGCATCAAAATTCATATCCGAAGCCATACCAAAAGCTGTCATCGCTCCAGTTTTATTCTGCGTTTTAATATAAGAATCTCCAAGAAGATAATATGCATTCTGAACAACTTTGTTATTACCATCTAAGATATTCACAAACTGATCTATTGCCTTAGAATAGTTGTTCATAATGTAATAGCTATAACCCAATATATAATATTCCGAACGTCCCATTTTGCCATTAGCATTTTTAAAACGTTCCATAAAATCTATTGTGCTTACATAATCCTTAGAATTATAATAAGAACAAGCTATCATTCTATTTACCTCTGAAAAAAGAAGTTTATCGGCGGTATACGTCAATAATTTATCTTGATTACTTATAACGTAAGCATAGTCTCCTTGAGCAAATTTTATTTGTGCAATATAAGCATTAGCTTTTTCGTATGGACCACCCTCTTTTAAAACTATATTAAAGTTTTTTAAAGCATAATCATAATCTTTATTTAGATAAGCTATATAACCTAAATAATAAATTGCATCAAATTTATGTGAACACTCTATTTGTGAGACATTAATAAAAAGCCCACGTGCCTCATCGATATTTTTATCGATAAGCGACACGTAAGCTTTGATATAACTGTAAGTAGGTTGACTCTCAGAATAAAGAAATTTGCTATCTATAACATCAAGCATATTTCGTGTTTCTGGAAGGTCACCCATAAGCAGATAGTTGTCCATCATTATAACTTCTGCTAAAGTTTTATATATTTTATTTGTTGTTTGCGAGATATAATCTTTAAGAATATCATTCGCATATTGCTGTTGAAGAATAGAACGAGAATGTGCAATATAAAAAGTTGCTCTCTCTTTCTGTATAGGTTTTGTTATATCGGGCAAGATTTGTTGCAGTTGCATTATTGATGCAGCATACATCTGTTTACGATATAATTCACAACCTTTATAGTATTGTTGTAACACAACACTTTCTTCCTCAACATAAACTTGTTGAAATTCTCGTTGCGCCTGTGCCAACATAGGGACAACAGACATAACAACAATAAATATAAAACTTTTTATTTTCATACTCTTTATTAAAGATTAAAAATATCTTTTACTCCACTTGTAAAGAACTCTACAGCAATAACCATAACAATCATTCCCATAAGTCTCATCATAACATTCATTCCTGTTTCGCCAATAATTTTTATTAGTTTTGAAGCAGAAATAAGAATAAGACAAGTCAACGCCATAGTTAAAGCCAATCCTATAACAAAAACTATTTTCATCTCAATTGTCGTAGCCTCTTGCATGAGAATAATAGAGTTTGTTAATGCACCTGGTCCCGACAATAATGGAATCGCTAAAGGTGTTATAGAAACATCATTTACATATGTTTTAACCTCTGAATCTTTAACTTTTGTTCTTGATAACCTTGCTTGAAGCATATCCATACCCATAAGTAGGAAAATTATACCTCCCGCAATTTTAAATCCACCAACTGATATTCCAAAAAATTTAAATAACAATTGACCTGAAAAAGCAAAAACAAGCATTATAATAAATGCTATAAGTGTCGCTTTTTTAGCTGTCTTCTCTCTAGCTTTAACATCTAAATCCGCCGTAGCTGTTAAATAAATTGGCATAACGCCAAAAGGATTAATAAGTGTAAGGTATGAAGTAACCACTAACATACCAAATGTAAAAAGCTCTTTCGCAAACATATTTATTTTTAAATTAGACTAACCCCGCAAATCCCATAAACGCCATCGCCAATAGTCCAGCTGTAAGAATAGATACTGGTACTCCTTTCATTGCTGTAGGTGCATTTGAAAGCTCAATACGCTCTCTTAGACCTGCAAACAAAACTAAAGCAATAGTAAAACCTATAGCATTAGCAGTTGCAAAAGCAATACTTTGAAGAAGTGTAAATTCATTTTGAACAAGAATAAGTGCTACCCCAAGCACTGCACAGTTTGTTGTTATAAGTGGAAGAAAAATACCAAGAGCCTGATATAACGAAGGACTCAATTTTTTTAGTATTATCTCAACCATCTGAACAAGCATTGCTATAACAAGAATAAAAGTTATAGTTTGCATATACTCTATACCTAGAGGAATAAGAACTAAATCTTGAATTAACCACACGAAAACTGAAGATAAAGCCATAACAAAAATTACAGCTCCACCCATGCCGAGTGATGTAGAAACTTTATTTGAAACGCCTAAAAATGGGCAAATACCCAAAAAGCGAGATAGGACAATATTATTTACGAATATCGAACCTATTATTATTTCCATATATCCCATGACCTATCTATTTTTTTAAATATTTGTTAAACAATACAAGAAGGTAACTTAACACTATAAAAGCACCTGGAGCTAAGGCAAACAATAAAACACCATTACCTGGAAGAAATTCGAAAGTATAATCAAAAATTGAATTTGATGATAATAACTCTCTGACAGCACCGATAAGTGTCAATGATAATGTGAACCCTAAACCTATTCCAAGACCATCAAGTGCAGAAGCGAAAATTCCATTTTTTGAAGCAAAAGCCTCAGCACGACCAAGAATAATACAGTTTACAACAATAAGAGGAATAAAAACTCCTAATGTTTCATAAAGAGCTGGAACATAAGCCTGCATACATAGTTGAACAACCGTAACGAAAGACGCTATGACAACGATAAACGCTGGAATACGTACTTTGTCAGGTATTATATTTTTAATAAGTGAAATAGCAATATTAGACATGACAAGCACAAACATTGTTGCTGCACCCATACTCATACCGTTTATTGCTGTAGATGTTGTACCAAGAGTTGGACACATACCCAACAATAGCACAAACGTAGGATTTTCTTTAATCAAACCCTTTGAAAAAATCTGTATCTTATTCATTATCATCAGTTTTTTGATTATTATCTGCGTCTTGAGTAGCTTCTGCTTTTGTATATTGTGATGTTGCAGAACCTACAGCATCAACCTCTTCACCAAGACTTTTTTTCACACCTTCGAAAGCTCTTTTCACAGCGTCAGTATAAGCACGAGAAGAAATTGTTGATGCTGTAATTGCATCTACATCTCCACCATCAGGCTTAACACTTAACTTAAATTCATTTGGATTTTTACCTTGGAATTGAACTATAAAAGGAGATTCTGTCTCTGTAATTTTAGCACCTAGACCTGGAGTTTCTGAATGTCCAACAACAGCGATTTTATTAATACTATTATTTACATCAAAACCAACTACAAGACGAATTGTCCCGCCATAACCATTATTTGAATATGACTCAACAGCACAACCAACATAAGCATCGTTAGCATCTGTAGCTTTATAGATAATTATATTTTCTGCATCTGTATCATAAACCATAAGTTTCTGAGGTTCTGAAAGTGTTTCGAAAGAAGGAAGCACCTCTTCGAGAGCTGATTTTGTTTTCTGTACTTTAGATTTACGTATTGGCTCTTTAGTAATTTTATATACATAGCCTACAGCAAAAGATGTTACAGTAGTTATTGTTGCTAAAACAACAACCATATTTTTAAGTGATGACTTCATATTATTTTTTATTACCAAATTTAACAGGTTTAACTTTATTTAATAGAGGAGTCGCAGCATTCATAAGTAGAATAGCAAAAGACATTCCTTCTGGATAACCGCCCCAAGTTCTAATAAGGATAGTTATTACACCAATCATTACAGCATAAATAATCATACCTAAATGTGTCATAGGAGAAGTTACATAGTCTGTAGCCATGAAAATAGCTCCTAACATTGCACCTCCTGTGAGGATATGGAATAATGGATGTAGATAATGTGCAGTATCGAAAAAATATATAATACCCGAAAATGCGAACATTGTAAGAAGTATTGTCACAGGAATATGCCAAGAAATTATTTTCTTATATAACATATAAGCGAATCCTAATAATAGTGCAAGAACTGCAACCTCACCATGAGAACCACCTTTTACACCAAGTAACATATTTTTTACTGTTACTAAATTCATATTGGTGTTTAACTCTCCACCTTGTGCAACAATAGCACGTGCCTCAGCAAGAGGAGTAGCACCTGTAACAGCATCTAAAGATAAAATATTTGTTTCACATTGAAACGCTTTGGTCTCAACATTCATAACGTTTGCTTCTGGAATTGGGTAGGTTGTCATCAATACTGGGAAAGATATAAGTAAGAATACACGACCTGCCAATGCTGGATTAAAAACATTACTTCCTAAACCACCATAAGACATTTTTGCTACTCCAATAGCAAAAAGACTACCTAAAATAACCAACCATACTGGAACTGTCGCTGGTAAATTGAATGATAAAAGAACACCTGTAAGAATAGCTGAACTATCCATAATTGATATTGGTCTTTTAAGCATGAATTTTTGTATAAACCACTCAAAAAAGACACATGAAGCAACAGCAACAGCTGTAACATAAAGCGACGCCCAACCAAAAAATATTATTGAAACAACAAGAGCAGGCAAAAGTGCTATTAACACACCGTGCATGAGTTGCTTCGTTGAATTTCCTGAATGAATATGTGGCGAAGGAGCTACTAATAATTTATTTTTCATTTTCTCGTTCTCTATTTCCTATTTCTTAAAATCTTACCTACTTCACGTTTTGCAATACGGATATTGTCGAGAAGGCGAATATGTGCAGGACACGTGAAAGAACATGAACCACATTCTATACAATCCATAGCACTATGCTCTATACACTCTTCAAAATTTCTTTTGTCGGCAAGAACATTTAAAAGATATGGCTCAAGACCCATTGGGCAAACTTGAACACATTTTCCACAACGAATACAAGATGAAGCATCATTTGCAGGAGTTTCTGTTTCTGGCATCATAAGAATACCCGAAGATCCTTTATTGATAACTCCAGAAAGATTTGCCATAGAACGACCCATCATAGGACCTCCGTCAATAACTTTTGCTGTACCTTCAGGAACACCACCACAATATTCTATCATATCGTTTACTGGAGAACCTACACGTGTAAGCAAATTTTTTGGCTCTGAAACTGACTTACCAGTAACAGTGACAACTCTCTCAAAAAGAGGTTTATGTTTTTGTACTGCTTGATAAATAGCATACATAGTACCTATATTCTGAACTACTGCTCCCACTTGAATTGGAAGAGCTCCCGAAGGAACTTCCGCACCCATAGTAGCCTCAATAAGTTGTTTTTCACTACCTTGAGGATATTGAACTCTTAATGGAACAACTTCAATAATTGGAGTATCTGCAGATGCTTTAGTCATTGATTCTATAGCATCTAACTTATTATTTTCAATTCCTATATAAGCTTTTTCAACACCTATAGCATGACATATAATTTTTATAGCTACAACAATTTCTCTACCATGTTCAAGCATAAGTCTGTGGTCAGCCGTAAGATAAGGCTCACACTCTACACCATTCACAACAAGAGCTTTTGCTGTTTTACCTTCGGGAATAGAATGTTTTACGTTTGAAGGGAATGTTGCACCACCCAAACCAACTATACCTGTTGAAGCAACTATACTGACTATTTCCTTTGGAGATAAATCAAATTTTTCTACTATTTCTTCTGAACGGTCTATTGTTTCTAACCACTCATCGCCATCTACGGTGATAGTAACAGAAGGAACAAGAAGCCCCATAGAATTTACAGCATCACCAACACTTTTTACTGTTCCACTAACTGAAGAGTGTATGTTTGCTGAAATAAAGCCTTTTGCTTGACCTATTAATTGACCAACTTTAACAATATCTCCTCTTTTAACAACTGGACTTGCAGGAGCACCTATATGTTGAGCCATAGAAATAACAGCAACTTTAGGAAGAGGCATAACCTCTATAGCCTTAGCACGTGTTATTTTATTATCATGAGGGTGAATACCCCCTTTTTTAAATCGCTTTAACATCATTTTCGTTTGTTTCTTTTTTTGGGATAATAGGGAAATTTACCGCTTGAATAGCACCTGTAGGACAAACTGCCACACATTTACGACACAATTTGCATTTTGTGTAGTCGATATATGCAAGATTGTTTTTGATTTCTATAGCACCAAAAGGACAAGCCTTAGCACACAAACCACAACCAATACAAGCTACTTCACAAGATTTTTTCGCTAATGCACCTTTTGCTTTGTTTACACATGAAACAAAAACTCTACGGTTTTTAACGCCTTTTTTACGAAGCTCTATTATACCTTTAGGGCAAGCTTCAACACATTTACCACAAGCTGTACATTTGTCTTGATCAACTTCTGGAAGACCTGTTAAAGGATTCATTGACAAAGCATCAAATTGACACACATCAACACAATCTCCCATACCAAGACAACCGAAAGAGCAACCTGTTTCTCCAGCATACAACGCCGCAGCAACAGTACATTTTTTAACTCCCTCATAAGTATTTGTCTTTGGGCGATTCTCACAACTTCCTGCACATCTCACTACAGCTACCATTGGTTCTTTAGCTTCAGCAACAAGACCTAATTTTTCTGCCACACTATCCATAACGGGCTGACCTCCTACATTACAAAAAAAGCCTTTCATATCTCCAGCTTTAACCAGAGCTTCTGCAAAACCTTTGCAACCAGGATATCCACAACCGCCACAATTTGCTGATGGCAATAATTCCTCTACTTCTGAAATTCGAGGATCTTCATAAACTTTGAACTTTTGCGCCACGAAATAAAGCAAAACTGCTGCTAATACGCCCAACGCAAGAAGTACCAATACGGTACTTAATAAAACATCTTCCATTTTAATTATTTTTCTATAACTATCGAAATTTTCTTATTCAATTTCTTTCTGAAAAGGTAGAGTACAATAAAATACAGAACCATATTTGCCAAGCCTACTAGACCACCAATATCTTCTGTATATCCCATTTTAGTAACAATAATAACCGAAGCTAAGAGTATTATTACTGGCAATAAATAAGCGAAAAGCACTGCAATATAACCAACAGATCTAGAAATAACTACATCAACAGTATCGCCAATTTTTATATCCATTCCTTTAGGAATTTGAGCTTCAATATTTTTATCTTGCATATCTGAAGCCGAGCAAGCAGATTTTGCATGACATGAAGCACAAGCACTTTGAGTCGCTATTTTAACAACTGCCAAAGATCCTTTAACAGAAGTAACGACACCAGTATGTCTTATATCATTTTTAGTTTTATTTCCCATTTTTTATCAAAATCAGTGTGCAAGTTACCAATTTTATTAATTTTTTACAAATTAATAAGTAATATTTATATTGATGATAATATAGAGACTATAGAAACTGCATACAAGGCAGCTGTTTCAGTTCTTAAACGACTATCACCAAGAGATATAGAGATAAATCCTTTCTGTAAAGCTAATTTAACTTCCTCAGGAGAGAAATCACCTTCAGGACCAATTAATATTAAAGAATCCGCACCAACAACGCTTTTCAAAGGGACTCTTTCAAAAGAATCATCACAATGAGCAATATAACGTGGCATATCTCCGAAATCTTGATTTATAAAATCTTTAAACGAAGATAAATCATGTAACTTTGGAACGTACATTTTTAAAGATTGTTTAACTGCACTAATAACAACTTTTTCTGCTCTCTCAAACTTGATAACTTTTCTTTCGGAATGGTCACATAACAAAAAAGAAACTTCAGAAATACCTATTTCTGTAGCTTTTTCTAGAAACCACTCTACTCTATCAATATTTTTTGTTGGAGCAATAGCTATATGGCAATTATAAGGTAATTGAGATTCAACTTTTTTAACTAAGAGAGGCTGAACAACGCATTTATTAGAAGAATTATCGATAATAGTTGCTTTATAAAGCCCACCTTTACCATCTATAACATCTATAGTATCTCCATTTTTTTTACGTAGTACTCTGACACAGTGCCCCGACTCTTCTTTTGGCAATGTGTAAACAACTTTATCTTCTATATCTGGACAATAAAATAATCGCATAAAACTAACTTCTAATTAGAACAACTGTCACTATTATTTTCTGCACAGTGACAACCCGAGACATTAATTTTATCTCTATTATTTTTAATGAGGGCGGCGTCTTCCGTTCTGAATTGATGAGAAGCACAACCTAAGCCTCGTTTTTTCATTTCGTCATTACCTCCAACATCAGATTGAATATCACGACCTTTTCGGATACGGGTTATTGATAAACCTAGTGCCATTATGGCAACAACGACAACAGCAATAATTACTGTTAAAAATGTTCCACTCATAATCTATTTTTTTTATACTCCACAAAGATAAAAAAATAATTCACACTATGTTATATTAAACTTAGTGTGAATTATTTAGCAATAAAAAAAGCCTACTTAACTTATTTTAAGACAGGCTTTTTGTGTATTTATTATCTTTTTGGAGCAACTGGTAATTTACGACCACTCAACTGAAGATTTTTCTTTACTGCAGGTGTCATATCAAGTACTGCAGATTCATCAAAATAGATAAATGGAGGTTGTGAAATATCCATAACGGCTGTGATAGCATTTTGAGTAGCAATAACTTTGACTGCTGCTAATACTTTTGCACGTATTGGAGTCATCAATTTTTCGAAAGCATCTTGAGTATCTTTTTGAGCTGCTTTAGTGAAATTTTCAATTTTTGACTGTAGGTCATAAATATCTTTTTCCATTTGTTGACGAATAAGAGGAGTTAACGTTTCACCTTTCTCTTGATATTCTCTCATTTTCTTACCATATTCATCACGCATTGTTGTGATTTGAGCATTAAGCTCTTTTTGATAAGTTTCTATTTCTTGTTGAGCTTTTTCAGTTTCTGGCATTAACATAATAATTTCAGAAGCATTTACTCTACCTATTTTTGTGTTTTGAGCTGATGCGTTAAACACAAAGGCTGTCATAAAAACAGCAACCATTAAAATTTTTTTCATACGTACCTAATACATTTAAGAATTTCTTCTTTTTTATTTAATTATTTTTAATATCCAAGTTTAGCAATTATTTCACTAGTCAAGTCGCAAGATTCTGATTGATAAATTGTCATTTTAACTAGAGACAAATCAAATATCATATCATATTTCTTCTCTTTGGCTAATACAGAAACAGCATTCATAACTTTCTCTTCAATAGGAGACATAAGCATTTTTTGCTTCATTGAAAGCGTTCCTTTTTCTCCAAAAATTGATTTTTCAAATTCATTAGCTGTTTTTTCTTTTGTTGCTATAAGCTCTCTATATCTTGTTAAATCGGTAGAACTCATCTGATCTGAATATTTTTGAAACTCAGTATACATTGCAGAAACCTCGTTGATTTTTTTATCAACCTCTGCTCTTTTATCCTTAGCATATACATCAATCTCTTTAATAGCTTGAGTATATTCAGGAATTTTATCAAACACCTTTTTACTATATATATAACCATATTTTTGAGCCGATACAGATGATACACTAAATATGATCATCAAAAAAAGAATTATCTTTTTCATAAAAAAAAAATTTATAGTTAAACAATAATTACAATATCCAAATTTACTAAAAAAAATTGACAATTAAAAATTATCACTAAAATGTCTGACCTATACTAAAGTGAAAGTTGCTACCACTTTTTGGTTTTCCTTCAACTGGAGAATCAAATCCATAACCCCAATCTATTCCTAACATACCTACCATAGGTAAGAATAATTTAACACCTACACCTAACGATTTTTTTAAATCAAATGGATCGAAATCTCTCCAACCTTTATAAGCATTACCGCCTTCAGCAAAAACATAACCAAAAACAGATGTCGAACTCTCCATAACAAATGGGTAACGTAATTCTACTGAATATCTAGTATAAGATTTCGCCTGATCACCACCACTATTTGCAGAAGGAGTCAACGCTCCATCGCTATAACCACGAAGTGCAATATCTGAAACTCCGTATATATCGTAACCTGAAACACCATCACCACCAACGCTATATCCCTCAAATGGCGACATTGCATTTTTAGTATTTTTATAATGACCTAGATAACCAAAATCTGCACGTGCCATAAGCACTAACTTATCTTCAGCTAACATTGGAAAATGCCATTTATATCCAGCTTCAATTTTATAATATTCTATCCATTTATAATAATCCTCTTTATCATTTACAGAGTCATTATAAAAATCATCTGATCTAAACATTGAATATGGAGGAGTAAATGTTGCACTAACTCTAAATTCTGAACCATGACGAGGATATATTGGGTGATCAACAGAATTCCTTGATATTTGAGCTTGGAAAGAGATTATATTAGATTGACCATCTTGAATTATAAAATAATTTTTCCAATTATCAAGCAAATAAGATTGATAATTTACAGATGTTGTAAACACAAAGAACGGATCTGGCCAAGATAAACGTTTACCAAAAGAGGCAGAAACTCCAATTGTTGAAAAAGAAGCTGTCGCTTTTTGGAATGCATAATAAGCATCTGTTTGTCTAGAGTAATAAGATGAAACGTTTAATGAATTTGGTCGTTTACCACCTAACCAAGGCTCAAGAAAACTAAATTGGAACGAACTATAATATGAACCATTCGTTTGAAAACGAAGATTTAATTTTTGATTATCACCAGCAGGATATGGAGTCCAAGCATCTTTCTTAAAGATATTACGCATAGCAACATTGTTGAATGTCACCCCAACAGAAGCTACGAACATACCGCCTCCCCAACCACCTGAAACTTCAAGCTGATCGGTAGGACGTTCTTCAAGGATAAATTTAACATCTACTAAACCATCTGAAATTGGTTGAATATCTGGAATAATTTGGTCTGTAAAATGCCCCATACTACTAATACGACGCAAAGAATTGACGATCAAAGCCTGACTATAAAGTTCTCCTGGTCGAGAATCAAGCTCACGACGAATAACTCTATCATTTGTACGAGTATTTCCAGAAATACGAACATCGTTAATTCTATATTGTTTACCTTCAGAAATACGAATATCTATATCTATAGAATCACCAGAAATGACTGTTTCTACAGGTTCTATTTTAAAAGCAAGGTGACCGTCATCTTTATATATTGAAGAAATATTCATTTCTCCTTTCATAATAGATTCACCGTCAAGACCTAAACGATTATATAAATTTTTCTTATCATAAACTTCCCCTCTTTTGGTATTAAGAAGTTTATTTAATTGTTCTTTAGTATATTTAACATTACCAGTCCAAGAAATATTTCTGTAGAAGTATTTCTTACCTTCATATAATTTTATTTTCAGACCGACACGTTTTTCATTTATAACATAAAGCGAATCACTTATGAAAGTTGCATCTCTATAACCTTTAGAATTCATATAATCGATAAGAATCATCTTATCAGCATCGAATTTTACCTTATTAAATTTTGCTGTTTTGAAAAAGTTACGCAATGTCTTCTCCTTAGTATTTTTCATTGCACTCTTCAATTGCGACTCTTTTAAATCTTTCTGACCCTCAAAAAAAATCTCTTTAATTTTAACCTTCTCTTTTTTATCAACATGAAAAGTTAAAATTACAAAGTTTGTATTATTTATTTGTATGGTATCATTACGTTGAGTTGTAGTAACATCAACATTAAGAAAACCTCTATCAACATAGAATTTCTTGATAGAATTTATATTATTTTTTATAGTATAATCTGATAAATCTGCACTTTTACGTAATTTCAATACCTCATCAAGAAGTTTTTTACGATGAGATGGAGTAACTCCTTTTATTTCCCACGTAGAAACTCGAGGACGCTCTTTTAAAACGAATTCAAGATATGCGGAATCTTGTGCTACAGTTACAAAAGCCTTAACGTCTGAATAATAATTTTGACTCCATAACTTTTGAATTGCATTTGTGATATATGCTCCAGGTAAATCTATTGTATCACCTTTAATTATACCCATAGAAGAAATTATAAGATTAGGATTAATGAAATTAACCCCTGAAACCTTAACATCTTTAAGTATATATTTCTTAGGATTGAGATAGTTTGTCATTAAAAGAGTATCTCTTTCTTGGGCTACAACCCCAAAAACTGACATCACTAAAACCAAAGAGAAAATTATCTTGCGTAAATTCATCAAAATTCTTTTATTATTCTTTATTTACTAAACCATATCTTCTGCTTCTATTAGCATATTCTTCAATAGCTTCAAAAAGATTTTTTCTTCGGAAGTCTGGCCATAAAACAGGAGTAAAATATAGCTCTGTATAAGCGAGTTGCCACAATAAAAAATTGCTTATGCGTTGTTCTCCACTTGTTCTTATTAATAAATCTGGATCGGGAATATCACTAAGATATAGGTTATTCCTAATTTCATCATTATTTATATCGTCAATATTTATATCTCCTTTTTTTGCTTTTTCGGCTATTTTACGAACCATATTAGAAATCTCATCTCTCGAACTATAGCTTAAAGCTATAATAACCTCAAGTGTATCATTCTTTGAAGTTTTCTCTACAGAAGAATTCATTGTTTTTCTAACTGACTCGCTCAACATAGAAAAATCACCCATAAAACGCATCTTAACACCTTTTACATTAAGTTCGTCAATCTCTTTTGCTACAGTTTTACAAAAAAGCCCCATAAGACCATCAACTTCATCTTTAGGTCGACCCCAATTTTCTGTAGAAAAAGCATATAATGTAAGATATTTAACTCCTTTTTCAACAGAACCTTTTATGACTTCTTTTACAGAGGTAATAGCATTAAAATGACCATATAATCGCTTATGACCTTTTCCTTTAGCCCAGCGACCATTACCGTCCATGATTATTGCTATATGTTGTGGTATATTATTTTCCATATTGATAGATGCAAAGATAAAAAATTATCTTTAATAAAACACTCTACACTATATTAATTAACACTATTTAAGGCAAAAACGTATAGATATATAAAATAATTGTGCATTTTTAAAATTTATCTTCCCTCAAGACCCCACATAAGTTTTTTTCTTATTGTACTATAAAAAGAACTATCTGGCAACTGAGCTATTTTAACTAAATCTTTACGTCTTCTAAGAATAAATTTTTCTCCATTATGAATATTAAAAACATCATTGTCTAAAGTAGCTATAATTTTATTACATCTGCTAAAAGCAGATACTTCTAATACCGAATTTGCACTCACAACCAATGGACGCATAGTTAAATTATGCGGAGCAATAGGCTGAATTAAAAGGCAATCTGTATTTGGAGCAACAATCGGTCCACCAACACTCATAGAGTACGCTGTTGAGCCCGTAGGAGTTGCAACAAGCAATCCATCAGCATCATAAGATACTACATCTTCTCCATCAATAGTAAGTTTTATGTTTATCATATTTAAGCCTATTTTCTGGATAGAAAACTCATTCAGAGCATATCCTCTACCCTCGGCTTCCAAAACACTTCTACTATCTATAATATAATTTTTATTTTTTATATATTCATATATTTCTAAAACAGACATACGTGGAACATTTGCTAAAAAGCCGAGTCTTCCACTATTTATTCCCATAATAGGAATTCCACGTCCTTTTAACATTCCAGCACTTCCAAGCATTGTGCCATCGCCTCCATAACTTAAAATAAGTTCTGTATCTGTAGGCAAATCTTTTTCCGAAAAATAAATTTTATATCCCTCAACAATTCCCATTTTAGATAGCTCTTCAGCATATCTTTTATTAATCCAGATATCGACTATATTTTCTACAGCGATATTTAACCAACTTTTTATTTCCTCTTCAGAGATATAATCTGAACCTCGTGTATAAATTGCTATGCCCATAATTAAAATTATTTTTCACACAAATATAACAAAAAAGGAGTAACATATAGTCACTCCTAATTTTTTATTTGTTTGTAATACTAAAAGTTCTACAAAATGCTAATTATTCAGCAGGTTGGATAGCTCCAGTAGGACAAACGTCTACACATGTACCACATTCAACACAAACATCTGGATCAATTTTATAGATATCACCTTCAGAGATTGCCTCAACAGGGCATTCACTGATACAAGTTCCGCACGCTACACAAGCGTCTGTTATTACGTAAGCCATTTTTTTTAAAATTAGTTAAATTATTTATTGCAAAGATATATAGTTTTCTTTAAAACAACAAAAAAAATAGTGTATTTATAACAAAAGGAGTAGCAAAAATAAAGCCACTCCTTTTGTTTCTTTGTTAAAATAGTACTATAACCATTTATAGTATTGTTCTATATTAATTTTTTCAACACCATCAATTTTAGGATTAATAACTTTCATTTCCCTATCAGGAATAGGTAAAATAATACGTTTATGTTCTCTATTTATGATTTTGTTTTCATCCAATAATTCTACATGGATTTCTTCATTAATTTCTGTTGCATCTCCTGGTTGAACAATAGTAACAGCAGGTATAGCAGCATTAATTTCTTCCATATATTTTGCTACATTATCACGATACATTGTTTTATTATTACGTATAGCATCAAAGAAACGGAAACCCTCAGCACCAAGCTCAAGACGACGCTCAAGAAGAACTCTCTCAAGATTAGCTCCAACAATTGCAGGAGCTGCTGGATTTGCACGTTGAGCAATTGCAGTTAACCAAGTATCAGCTTTTGCATCACCTATTTTTTGAGCAGCTTCAGCACCATTAAGATATACTTCCGACAATCTCAAAATAGAATAATTAGCTGTTGTATAGTCATTACCATCACCAGTAGCTGCTTTATCAACACCTGGATATTTGTCTAAATACAACGCACCTAATTTTTCTTCAGTAACAAACATTGTTTTACGAACATCTCCTTCTTGAAATAAGTTTGCATAATAAGTTGTTGCCAAAAATGAACCATATCCACCTGAGCTATGTTTATTATAAAAACCTGTTAAAGAATCTGTATTAGCTCCATCATCTGATGTATTTTTCACTTCAAATATAGCTTCAACACCACCTCTTTCTTTCCAACCTTCAACATATTCACTATTTGTCCAAAGTTTATATGTAGAATTAGTTATAATATCTTCAGCCATCGCTACACACTTAGCATTTTCTCCTGTATATAAATAAGCTCTACACAAAAGAGCTTTAGCAGCCCAAACATCTACATAACCATCAGCTTTTTTAGATGTTGTAGGATCCATTAATATTATAGATTCTTTTAAGTCACTAATAATTATTTCGTAAACTTCTAAAACAGTATTACGTCCTGGTTTATTTGTAGATAATTCACCACCTGGAATTAATCTATCAATAATTGGAATACCCCATTTACTATCCATTTGATAAAATTCACCATATTGACGAAGAATATCGAAATGAGATAAAGCACGCATAAAATATGCTTCTCCTTTAATCTGATCTACCACTCCTTTATAATCTTTATAATCTGATGGTTCACTTTCAATAATTACATTAGAACGTTTTATCAAATCATAAGCTGGAGACCAACAACCTGTAATAGAATTAATAGCATAATCCATAAGGTAAAAATCTTCTCCCTTACCTCCACCTCCATTACGAAGTTGATAATCATCAGCCATAATATCACCACTATAAATCATTTGACCATTATAGTAATTTAAATTAGATTGGACTGCATCATATAAAGCAATTTCTAATGATCTCACATCTTTTGAAGTAAGAGGAATATTTGACGATTTTGAATCATCTGGAATTGGCTCATTCAACCAATCATTACCACAAGACGAAAGCAAAAGTAATGCAGAAAATGCTGTGATAAAATATTTTATTTTTTTCATCTTTTTCTTTTTTTTAATTAGAAAATCAAGAATTTACTTTTAGAATGTAAAATCTAATCCAAAAGTTACTGTTCTCAAACTTGGTGTTTCATAAGTTCCCATATAATACATTTCAGGATCTACAACACACTCTTTATGTTTAAATGTTAATAAATTAGATGCTGAAGCATAAACTCTCAATCTTTCGATAGATATTTTATTTGTCCAAGCTTTAGGTAAAGTATATCCTAAAGTAATATTCTTCAAACGAATATGATCTGAATTCATTAAATGCAAACTTGATTGTTCATCATCATTTCCTTGTGTTCTAAAGAATGCTTTTTCAGCTACATCTCCTGGATTTTTCCACATTTTATCATAATCATAATAAATTGGAACAGCAAATTTATATAAATTTTTTGGTGCAAATTGTTGTCTTGAACCATCAACTACATAAGCTCCTGCTTGAAATGTAAATGTAAATCCAAAATCTATACCTTTAAATGCAAATACAGAATTAATAGCTCCAGTAATTTTAGGATCTACTGGTTTATCGTCAAGAAGAATTTGTTCTGCTTTATCATAATCAACTAAATCTCTTTCATAACCTGTTATTTTACCTTTTTCATCTTTAATGGGTTCGTTAGAATAATAACGAGCTTCTCCATCATCAGGATTAATATCAGCAAATTCTTTCATATAGAATGAATAATAAGGTTGTCCAACACGACGTGTATAAAAATAAGAAGGTATCTCATTTTGAACACCATCAAGTTTTTCAAGAGTATTTTTATTATGAGCTAAAATGAAACCTAAATTCCATGTAAGTTCATCAGTACTAATAATATCACCGTTAACACTAAGTTCAATACCTTTGTTATTCATCTCTCCTTGATTTACAAGAACTGTACTAAAACCAGATGTATTAGAAACTTTTTTGTCAATCAACAAATCTTTTGTATCACGATTATATAAATCTAAAGTAACATTCAATCTATTCCATAAAGAGATATCTAAACCAATATTTGATGCATAATTTTTCTCCCAAGTTAAACCACTATTTTCTACTTGAGATAAACTCATTCCCGAATCACCTGCATATTTATATCCATATGTATATAAACCCATATACCCATTATAACCCCATGGTCTTGTACCATTAACACCATAAGATGCACGAACTTTTGCAAGAGTAATTACATCTGCAATTGGATCCATAAATTTCTCGTTAGAAGCGACCCATGATCCTGAAGCTGACCAAAAACTACCCCAACGAGTATCAGGAGCAAGACGAGAAGAACCATCCATACGATAACTTAAACCAGCATAATATCTACCACCATAGTTATAATCTAATTTTCCAACATAAGAAACCATACGGTCATTATTCTTAGTTGACCAACTACCTTCAGTTTTAGCAGCATTTTTAATTTCACGCAAATCTGCTGAAGGGTAATTTTCACCACCAGCAACTATTTGTTCATAAGGATTATCTTCTATTTCATAACTAACTAAAGCATCAAAATTATGATTTCCAAATGAATTTCTATAAGATAATTGAGTTTGAGAAGTAATTTGTTTATTTAATGAAGAATAACGGTATAAAGAACCATTAATTGTATCACCTTCTTCACCAGTTGGAGAAGCCCAAGAATAAGATCTTTCATTCAATACATCAATTGCAAAAACTTCTTTTAAATCAAGTCCTTTTAATATATTAAAAGCAACTGATCCATTAAGCATTGTACGATTAAAAGATGTTCTATAATCTCTTAAATTTCTACTCTCAATAGGGTTTGTATTTCCACCACCAGGGAACCAACGAGAATATTTTGACAAATTACCTTTAGGTTCATCTGGATGATTTAAAGTTTTATTTTCTAGATTCAAATATGGATATTGAGAAGGAGAACTATATGTCGCATAATGGACAATTGGAGAACCATAATAATATAATTTGGTAGCTGTTAAATCCGTTTTTTGTTCTGAAATAGAAAATAGTGCATTAGCATTAAAAGTAAAACGGCCTTTTTTTGAATTCAAATTAAGACGTCCTGTATATCTTTCGTAACCTTGATTTTCAGTTAAACCTTCTTGATTTGTATAAGAAACAGAAGAATAATATCTTGTTTTTTCACTACCACCTGAAATTGAAGCTTCATAATTTTGGTAAAAACCTTGTCTAAATAATAAATTCTTCCAATCTGACCAACCACTCCATGGTTCAGCCGCATATGTATTTTTCAATTTTTCAGCTTTCCCAACAGAATAAGCCTCATCTTTACCATTAGCAATATTTTTATTATATTCACCTTGATAAAGTAATTGCGCACGTTGTGGACCATTAAGCTGAGGACGATAATCTATTGCCATATCTGAGAAACCCCAATCGGCTTTAAGATTTATCTTTGCTTTACCTGATTTACCTTGTTTTGTTGTTATAACAATTACACCATTTGCAGCACGAGAACCATAAAGAGAAGCCGCAGCTGCATCTTTAATAACTGTAGTACTTGCAATGTCATTAGGATTAAGAGTAGCTAAAACTGAGCTACCACCACCACCATTATTAGTTGAACCATAATCTCCAGAGATCATAGGAATACCATCAATAACATAAAGAGGAGAAGAACCAGCATTAATAGAACCTTTACCACGAATTTTAATAGTAGCAACAGAACCAGGACCACCCTGACCAGTGTTTATAGTAACCCCTGGAACACTACCAGCAAGTTTACTTTCAAGACTTATTGCAGGCATATCCGCAACTTCACCCATATCGATATTTGCTGCAGCACCTGTAAATGATTTTTTAGAATAATTACCATAACCTGTAACGATAACATCTTCCATTGCTAGAGCAGATGCACCAAGTTCGATAACTACATTTGTTTTTGACGCAGGAACATCGATTATTGTTGTTTCAAAACCGATAAACGAAACATCTAATTTTACAGCACCGTCTACATTGAAAATTTCAAATACACCACGATTATCTGTAATAGCACCATTATTACTACCTACAACTATAACCGTCGCACCAGCAATTGGTCTTTTTCCATCTTGAGCAATAACCTTACCGGATAATGTTCTGCTTTGCGCAGAAGCATCTAGTAAGCCTATTGAGAAGATTAAAAATAAAAATAGTAAATACTTTTTCATTCTTTTTTTTATTTAGGGTTAAAACTTGTTCAAAACACTATATTTCGAACATTCAATTATTTATTTTTAATTCTTTTAATAAAATTATCTAAGATTCTCTTAAACAAATACTAATTATCTAACTATTAGATAATTAGCAGAATATTTACATGCTTTAATTTATATCATTTAGCCACTAATTTGTTTTAATTTATAACTATTTAATAACTCGCATCATCTTCAATAATGCAACTAAATACGAGCTTTACATAACACATCGGACGCAAGTTAAATATATTTTTTTATTTATCAAAGTTTTTACTATCTTTTTATCACAAAAGTGTATATTTTTAGTTATGAACTAATATAATTATTTGATAGTCAAATTTGACAAAATGTTATAAAATAATAATCACTTTTTGTAATTTTTTTATTACTTTTGGGAACAATTAAAAAATATGGATACAAATCTCATTTTAGCAAAATCTGAAAAGCTTATTCCTCTTACAAAAGAAGAAGCTATTCACATATACAAAAACTGCTCCACAGAAGTACTCGCTTCTGTAGCAAATAGGATACGTGAGAAAATTAAAAAAGGTAACAGTTTAGTAACATGGCAAATAGATAGGAATGTTAACATCACCAACGTTTGCGTATCTGGCTGTTTATTTTGTAATTTCCACTGTAAACCCCATGAACACGACAAAGAGAAAACAACTACTCTCGAAGAATATAGAGAAAAAATAAAAGAAACTTTAGAATTAGGAGGCGACCAATTACTTCTACAAGGAGGTATGCACCCTAAATTTGATATTTTCTATTATGAAAACCTATTTCGACAACTAAAAGCAGAATTTCCAAATATAAAACTTCACGCATTAGGACCTCCAGAAGTTTCCCATATTGCAAAAATTAGCAATCTTACATCTATAGAAGTTTTAAAAAGACTTATCAACGCTGGGCTTGACTCTTTTCCAGGTGCTGGTGCTGAAATATTAGTTAGTGATATTAGAAAAAAAGTATCTCCTAATAAATGTACAGCAGAACAATGGATAGAAATAATGCACGAAGCACATGAATTAGGTCTTGCAACATCGGCAACAATGATGTATGGACATATTGAAAGTTTAGAAGACAGAATAGAACACTTAATAAAGATAAGAGAACTTCAAGCAAGAAAACCTAAAGGAAGTTATGGATTTTTAGCGTTTATACCTTGGGTATATTGTGGAAAAGGAACAGCCCTTGAAGCAAAAGGAATAAAAGAAAATCACTCTATAATAGATTATATTAGGATAATAGCTATGAGTAGGATAGTTTTAACAAATATTGAAAATATTCAAGCATCGTGGCTAACTCTTGGCAAAGAAGCTGGACAACTATCACTTCACGCAGGAGCAAATGATCTAGGGTCTATAATGATTGAGGAAAATGTTGTTTCTAGCGCTGGTGCTTCTTTTAAAATGGGAGTTGAGGAGATGCAACAAACAATACGTGACGCAGGATTCACACCACAATTAAGAGATCAAAAATATAATTTCAGAGATTAATTTTTATATATAAAACAAAATGAACGCCCTCAAAAAAGGCGTTCATTTTTTATGTTATAGTATTTTAAGACTAAACGAAAGGAGCTTTAACAACTGTTGCTTTCAATTTTCTATCACGTACAGAAATAAAGATTTCTGATTCTTTTTTGCTATAAGCAACAAGAACATAACCCATACCAATACCTGATTTCAAAATTGGAGACATTGTACCAGAAGTTACTGTTCCAATCTTATGACCTTCAGCATCTACAATGTCATAACCATGACGAGGCACACCTCTATCAATCATTTTGAAACTTACTAACTTACGAGTAACACCTTCTTCTTTTTGTTTAGCAAGGAAATCTCTATCAACGAAATTTTTACCATCAATAAATTTTGTAACCCAGCCAAGACCAGCTTCAAGAGGAGATGTTGTATCATCGATATCATTTCCGTAAAGACAAAAACCTTTTTCTAGACGTAGAGTATCACGAGCACCAAGACCTATAGATTGAATACCTAGTTCTTTACCTGCTTCGTAAACTGCTTTATAAACTGCTACAGCACTTTCTTTAGGTATATAAATTTCGCATCCTCCTGAACCAGTATAACCAGTTGCAGAAAGTATTACGTTTTCAACACCAGCCATAATAACAACTTTGAAAGTATAATATTCCATATCAACGATTGGCTCTTCAACCAATTTTTGAATAACTTTCATTGCGTTAGGACCTTGAACTGCAAGTTGAGCAATATCATCAGAGGCGTTTATAAGCTCTTCACCTATAACTAAATCAAATTCTTTAGCGTAGTTGCAAAGGTGATTCCAATCTTTTTCAATGTTTGAAGCATTGATTACAAGAAGAAATTTTTCTGCATTAAAACGATAAATTAAAAAGTCATCAACAATACCACCTTTACCATTAGGGAAACAAGTATATTGAGCTTTACCATCAAAAAGTACAGATACATTGTTTGTAGCTACTCTTTGAAGAAAGGCTTCAGCTTTAGGGCCATTAACCCAAACCTCGCCCATATGACTAACGTCAAAAACACCGACATTTTCTCTTACTGCCATGTGTTCGTCGTTAATACCTGTAAATTGAATAGGCATATTATAGCCTGCAAATGGAGCCACCTTAGCTCCTGCTTCTATATGAAGCTGTGTAAATGGAGTTTCTTTAATCATGATTATAAAGAATTATATTTTATTCTGAAATTGTTATAAAAATAACTCCTGCAAAGTTAGTTTTATTTTTTATTTTTACAAATTTTGGAGAATAAAAAAATAAGCAGTTGAGGCTCAGAAAACTTTAATTCTCACCTCAACTTGCTATTTTAAAAATATTTATTTTCTATTTTAAATTTAAGACTACAAATTGTAATTTATTTATCTGCAAGAAAACTAGGGTAAGTATATTCTGTTGCAGCAACAAAAGTTTCCTTTATAAGTCGAGGAGAAGTCCAACGTAATAAGTTTAAAGTTGAACCAGCTTTATCGTTTGTTCCTGACGCACGAGCCCCACCGAAAGGTTGTTGATTTACTACCGCTCCTGTAGGTTTATCGTTAATATAGAAGTTACCTGCGGTATGACGCAAACGTGTAGTATAATATTCTATCTGCTCTCTTTGAGATGTCAGAATAGCCCCCGTTAAAGCATAAGGAGATGTTCTGTCTAAGATATCAAGAGTTTTATCAATATCCTTATCATCAAATATGTATATCGTAATTACTGGACCGAAAATTTCCTCTTTTATAGATTTATAATCTGGGTTTGTAGTTAATATAACTGTTGGACGTATAAAATAACCAACGCTCTTATCATATTCACCACCAATTATCACCTCTGCATCTTTTGACGCTTTGGCGTGTTCTATATAACTAACTATATTATCGAAAGAAGTTTCGTCAATAACAGCATTTACAAAATTTGTAAAATCTTCTACTCCGCCCATTTTTATAGAAGCAATATCTTTTGTTATTTTTTCACGAACCTCACCCCAAATTTTTGAAGATATATAAGCCCGAGATGCTGCCGAACATTTTTGACCTTGATATTCAAAAGCTCCACGAACTATTGCCGTAGCAACTTGTTTTGGATCAGCTATTCCATCAGCAAAAATATAATCTTTACCACCAGTTTCTCCCACTATTCGAGGATAAGAGACATAATTAGAGATATTTTCACCTATAGTTTTCCATATTTCACGGAACACTTTTGTTGAACCAGTGAAATGAACTCCAGCAAAATCTTTATGTTTAAAAATGATATCTGAAGCATCACTTCCTGTACAATAAACTAAATTTATAACACCATCTGGAAGACCTGCCTCTTGAAGAATTTGCATAATAACATAGGCTGAGTAAACTGCTGTTCGAGAAGGTTTCCACACACAAACATTACCCATGATAGCTGGAGCACCTGGAAGATTTCCAGCAATAGATATGAAATTAAAAGGTGTTAACGCAAAAACGAAACCCTCTAAAGCTCGCCACTCTGTTCTATCCCATATACCAGCCGAAGATTCAGGTTGCATGGCATATATCTCAGTCATGTTTTTTGCATTATATCTATAGAAATCGGCCATTTCACAAGCAGCATCTATCTCTGCTTGAAAAGCATTTTTTGAATGGCATAACATAGCAACACCATTTATTAAGTCCCGATATTTTGTAGTTATTAGGTCAGCTGCTTTAAGAAAAATAGAAGCTCTAGCCTCCCAAGCCATATTTTCCCATGCTGGTTTTGCTTTTAAAGCAGCATCTATAGCCATTTTAAGATTATCTTTCCCGCCCATATGATAATGTCCTAAAAGGCATTTATGGTCGTGAGGAAGACGTATATCCGTTAGATTATTGGTGCGAATCTCTTTCCCACCAATAATCATTGGAATATCTACTTTTGTTTTACGAAGTTCTTTTAATTTTGCCTGAAGAGATAGGCGTTCTGGTGATCATGGTGCATAACTTTTTATCGGCTCATTTGAAGTTTGAGGCACTTTAAAAATTCCATTTGGCATAATAATTAGGGTTTTTAAGTTATTAATTACTAATATAAGACCACGATTTATAATAAAATCTTCAATCGCTACTTGCAATATAACAAAAAAAACTTATTTTCCCCTTTTTTATATCATTTTTCTACTGTTAACTTCTTAACAATAAACATCTTACACCAATTCTTACCTGACAAATACAAATCATTAGTTTTCTTATCATAAGCTATACCGTTTAAAACATCGTCTGGAGTGTATACTTTAACACTATTTTCCAACTCGTCACACGACATGACCTCTTCAACAGAACCATTCATAGGATTTATGATAACGATAAAATTATTTGTAAAAACATTAGCCCAAATTTTACCATTTATCCACTCTAGCTCATTGATATAATTTACTGCGCCATTAGAAGTTAGAACCTCTATATTATCGACAACTTCAAGTGTTTTAGGATTTAAAACATGAATTACATTTGTTCCATCACTAGCATAAAGATATTTTCCGTCATTTGTCAATCCCCAACCATCATAAATATAATCTTTCTCAGAAATCAACTTTAGAGTTTTTCTATCATAAGTAAGAATCTTTTTATTTTGCCAAGTAAGAACAAATAATTTATCGCCTAAAACTGTTAATCCTTCAGCAAAATAATCACCTTTAACTTGTCCTAAGTTCAATCTTTTTAAATTAGATAAAGTAACCGTTTCTATATAAGAATTTCCAAAACCGCCACTGCTTATATATAAAGTATCACCAACAATCTCTAAACCTTGAAGAAAATATTTAGGCATAGGAATCGTCTTTTTCACATCGACTCTAGAATATCTTATTTTATTTGATGGTAAAAGTTTAAAAGAGGATTGTTTAGAGTGTCTCTTTTTATCTTTAAAAAAGGTAAACTTATAAATTACACGTCCAACTTTTGTTTTTTCAGAAGTTTTTATGCTCCAATTTCCTTTTAGAGAATCACTCTCCAACTCTTTTATAACAGCATCTTTTCCTACAACTTCAAGAATAACCGAATCAACTTTTTTATCTAATTTATAACCAACATTTAATATTTCCCCTTGCGAAAAAACTTTTTTCTCTATTGGCATAAAAGATATAGACAAAGATTGTGAATCATCATAATTCACAACTTTGTCTATATTAGATTTTTTATTTACATTTTGACCTCCGCATGCCGATAACATAAAAGAGAATGCTAAAAATAAAATTATTTTTTTCATTTTTTATTAAATGGAGTACCTATTTCGTCTATATAATTACGTATTTTTTGCTCGTTATCTCTTGAACAAATCAATAATTTATCTTCTTGACTTACAACAATAAAATTATCTAAACCATCGATAATAGCAGTTCTTTTATCGTCAATACGTATAATAGAGTTTTTAGTATTATTAACAACTGTAACACCTCCTGAAACCGTGTTATTATCTTCATCTTTCTGAGTATGAGAATATAAAGATCCCCATGTACCAATATCAGACCAACCAAAATCTGAAGAACATACGTATACATTCTCAGCTTTTTCCATAATACCGTAGTCAATAGATATACTTATGCATGATGAAAATTCTTTTTCTATAAAAGCCTGCTCTTTAGAAGTTCCGAAAACATTTTTTCCATCATCAAAAATAGAATAAACATCTGGTAAATTATCTTTAAACGCATTAATTATAGAACTACAATTCCAAATAAAAATCCCAGAATTCCACAAAAACTCTCCACTTTTCACAAAAACTTTTGCTAATTCTATATCTGGTTTTTCAGTAAAACTCTTTACTTTACCCATCTCGCCACAACCAAGTTTTGAAGAGGTTTGAATATAACCATAACCCGTTTCGGGACGACTTGGACAAAGACCTATTGTCATCAATGAGTTGTTTTCAGAAGCAAAAGACAAAGCACAATCAATTGTTTTTTCATACGCTTTTTTATCTAAAACTAAATGGTCTGAAGGAGTAACAACCATTACAGCGTCTTTATTTAAGGCTTGAATATGATAAGCAGCATATGCAATACATGGAGCAGTATTTCTACGTGCTGGCTCACATAAAACTTGCGATTCTTCGAGCATAGGAAGTTGTTCCAAAACGATATCTTTATAATTAGCATTTGTCATAACAACAAAATTGCTAATGGGGACAATATCTGAAAAACGTTCGTATGTCATTTGAATAAAAGTCTTGCCAATACCTAAAACATCAATAAATTGTTTTGGTTTTTCTTCAGTACTTAATGGCCAGAAACGGCTTCCTACACCACCTGCCATTATTACACAATATAAATTATTATTCATAAATATAATTTTAGTCTTTTTCACAACAAATGTACATAAAAAAAAGACCACATAAAAATATGCAGTCTTCTTTTTGGAAACAAAATCATGTTAAATGATTATTGTTTTTTCTTATCGTAATGTTTTTGGTAACGAGTCATAAACTTATCTACACGTCCAGCAGTATCAACTAACTTATTCTTACCTGTGTAGAAAGGGTGAGATGTGTTAGAAATTTCCACTTTTAGTACGGGATAGGTTTCGCCATTCACTTCAATTGTTTCTTTAGTATTGACGGCGGACCTGCACAAAAACACTTCTTCGTTTGACATATCTTTAAATGCCACGATACGATAGTTTTCAGGATGAATACCTTTTCTCATTGTGTTTTTCTTTTATGTAAATTAATATACTTTGTAAAATTTAATAATTTTACGAACTATTGACTTTTATACAATAATTCAGGTGACAAAGGTAAATTTATTTTTTAATGATACCAAATTTTCATGAATGTATTTTAGATTATCTCTTATTATTTGTTTCAAAATATATAATAATAGCATTAGCACGAGATTTCCCAACAATATCCTCTAAATCTTCCCTACTTGCTTTTGAAACATTTGCCACAGTATGAAACTTTTTTAACAATTTTTCTATTGATTTCGCTCCTAATGTAGGTATTTCTTCAAGTTTGCTTTTTATAAATCCTGCCGATCTTTTATTTCTATGAAAAGTTATTCCAAAACGGTGAGCCTCATCTCTTATAAACATCAAAACTTTTAAAGTTTCGCCCTGTTTATCTAAACATAAAGGATATGGGTCATTAGGTTGGAAAATCTCCTCCATTCGTTTTGCTAAACCTATAATTTTTATTTTATCTTGAAGTCCTAATTCTACAAGCACAGCATAAGACATAGATAGCTGACCTTTACCACCATCAACAACAATTAATTGAGGTAAACTCTCACCCTCTTCTAACATTCTAGAATAACGACGTAACACCGTTTCACGCATAGAAGCAAAATCATCTATTCCTACAACAGTTTTTATATTAAAGTGGCGATACTCTTTTTTCGAAGGCTTCCCATTACGGAAAACAACACACGAAGAAACTGGATAATCTCCTTGAATATTTGAATTATCGAAACACTCTATATGGCGAGGTTCTATATTCAACGAGAGTTCTTTACGCATAGTTTCCATAAGTCTATCTTCACGTAACGCAGGATTTTTCTTTTCGAGTTGTTTTAATTTATCTAACCTATAAAGACGGCTATTTTTCTCTGACAACTCCAAAACTTTTAGCTTATCGCCTCGCTGTGGAACAGTAAAGACTACCCCTTCAATATTAATATCTGGTATAAATTGTACTATAATTTCTTTTGAAAGAGGTTTCTCTATTATATCGTTAATGCTTGTTATTGCAAAAGATAGAATTTCTTCCCTACTCTCCTCCAGCCTCAACTTTAATTCATAATTTGCCGAATTAACTATTGCACCATCTTTAAGATGAAGATAGTTGCAATATACCAACGAAGAGTCTATCACTAAAGATATAACATCTAGTTCACCATGTAAAGTTGTGACAACCATAGAACGTTCTATATGTTTTTTAAGCAATAAAAGCTGTTTCTGAATTCGTTGAGCCTCTTCGAAACGCATTTCCTCGGCACACTTCATCATTCTTTCACGAAGTTTTTGTTCAGCAACCTTCACATTTCCTCGTAATATTTCCGTAGCCCCTTCTACTTCTCTAACATACTCTTCTCTACTCTGAAATCCTTCACAAGGAGCTTTGCAATTGCCTATATGGTATTCTAAACATTTTGAAAATTTACCAAGACGAACCCCGTCTTCTGTTAATGCCAAATTACAACTACGTATCTTATACATTTTTGAAACAAGTTCTATAAGATTTTTCTGAGCATAAGACGATACATAAGGTCCATAATAATTTGAACCATCTTTAACTTTCTTACGTACTGACAAAATTCGTGGAAATTGTTCATTTTTAACTATTATCCATGGGTAAGTTTTATCATCTTTCAGAAGAATATTATAACGAGGTTGGAAATTCTTTATCATATTGTTTTCAAGCAACAAAGCATCTCTTTCGTTATAAACTACTGTATGTTCTATATTTACAATCTTAGCTACTAAGGCTTGAACTTTACGTCCTTTATTTTTAGTATTTAAGAAATATGACGATACTCTTTTTTTAAGATTTTTTGCTTTACCAATATATATTATTGTTCCTTGGTTATCGAAAAAACGATATACCCCAGACTCATTCGGTAGCACCGAAAGCTGGAGTTTCAAAGAATCAATATTTTTATTAATTGCTGTAGCCATTATGTATTAAAAAAGGGCTCCTAGTTAGAAGCCCTATTAAAAATTATAGAATAATTTGATTTCTTACTCTAACTGTATCTTGTTTTTTAGGTTCGCACTCCTGCAAATCTTCTAGAGATATCTCTTCTTGTATGGCATCATCTAAATAACCATTATCATATTCATCTCTTTCTGTTCGATGTTCATCAACAATTTTTCGTACTGAAAACAATAACTCCGAATCTAAAACTGCCTTAGTTTTTGAACAATCTAACATTGGGTGATTACATGATATATATATAGAATCTTTTGATTTATATAAATATAACGGTTTTGAAGCATTTATTCTAGAATTATTTAAACATAGAATTTTTGAAACTTCTAGAGGAGCTCCTTCTAGAAAAATCTCCAATCCCAAACCATTATTTTTATAGAGAGAACCTAACTTCTGACCTTTAGTTATTAATTGGTTTTGAACAACATCACTATTTTTGAGATATTTATAAACCGTTTCAAACCCATTTCCGTGAGATAAAATTACGGTATTATTTTTAGCATATTTCACTATGCCATCTCCTATAGCATACACCCCATTTTCTATTCTCTCTTCCTCGGGCATAACTATAACTTTATATACATCTCCAAAAACATATACTTTTCCTGCTATCAAAGGAGATGTTAAATTATAAGCTATATCCGAAGTAGGCATATAACAAACTGAATCATACTTAAATACATTATAGTTATACGTATTTTTAGAATTACTGCTATATCTTTCGTCAACATAACGTTTGTTAACAAACACAAATTCACTAAGATTAACTATCTGCTTGTTTATCTCTGTATAAACATATTTGTTTTTATCAAGAGGCGCATCGGCATATAGTTTATTTCTCATTTTTCGCTCTTTAGTAAGATTTTTCTTCTGAGCAAAAACTGAAATATCAACAATACAAAAAATAACTAACAATAATATACTAAGTATTTTTTTCATTTTAAATGAGTTTTATTGTCTTAAAAAAAGCTCACAATCCATAGCTGCAATACAACCTGAACCTGCGGCAACAATAGCTTGACGATAATGACTATCTTTTACATCTCCTGCAGCAAAAACTCCTGCTACATTTGTTTCTGAAGATAGACCTTTTGTTTTAATATAACCTTCTGCATCTAAATCTATTTGTCCTTTAAAAAGAGACGTATTTGGATTATGACCTATAGCAAGGAAGAAACCATCAACATTAATAATTTTCTCGCTACCATCAACATTTACTAACTTAGCACCAATCACGCCATCTTCATCACCAAGAACTTCTTTAGTATTATATTTAAATAACACTTCTATATTTGGTGTATTAAAAACTTTATCTTGCATAGCTTGAGAAGCTCTAAGAAAATCTTTTCTAACTATAAGATAAACTTTTTTACATAAACCAGCAAGGTAGGTAGCCTCTTCACAAGCTGTATCACCACCACCAACTACTGCAACATCTTTTTTACGATAGAAAAAACCATCACATGTTGCACAAGCTGAAACGCCCATACCTCTGAATTTCATTTCTGATTCAAGACCTAAATAGCGAGCCGAAGCACCTGTAGCAATTATTACTGAATCAGCTAAGATATCTTTCTCATCGTCTATTGTTACTACGAATGGACGAACAGAAAAATCTACTTTTGAAACATCTCCCACACGAACATCAGTACCAAGACGTATAGACTGTTGTCTCATATCCTCCATCATATCTGTTCCTGTGATACCTTTTGGGTAACCAGGGAAATTTTCTATATCTGTTGTAGTTGTCAATTGACCACCTGGCTGTATTCCTTCATAAAGAACAGGACTTATATTTGCTCTTGAAGCGTAAATAGCTGATGTAAAACCCGCTGGGCCACTACCTATAATAAGGCATTTTACTTTTTCTTGTGTCATAAATATTAAATCAAAAAATATTGTTGT
This sequence comes from Bacteroidota bacterium, assembly GCA_015222165.1. Lineage (GTDB taxonomy): Bacteria > Bacteroidota > Bacteroidia > Bacteroidales > Rikenellaceae > JADFUS01. The sequence continues at coordinate 31,998 of JADFUS010000014.1, read as the reverse complement.
TTTCGCATCTCTATTATCTCTTCTTTGAGAGCTTTATAAATTGCTTTTTTATAAAAGTTTTTTGCTACAGCTAAAGTAATATCTCTGCTAGCACCTATCTCTTTAGCAAATGGTAAAATACAATTTCTTCTATCTTCTCGGATAAAAGGAGTTGCCATTTCAGGAAGAATTGTCATTCCCCCAGATGTACCAACCATTCTAACAATAGTTTCTATAGATCCACTTTCAAAATTCATAGATTTTCCTGAACTATTAGCATTACTACATAAATCTAGAACTTGCGAACGAAGACAGTGTCCATCAGCTAGTAAAAGAAGATTTTCTATGTCTATATCTTTTACGGTAACTACTTTTTTACCTCTTAAAGGAGAGTTATCCGAAACATAAAGGAAAAATTTATCTTTATATAATGTCTCTTCCTCTATCTCTTTAGGGTTAACAAAACCACCAGCCAAAAGACCTATATCTACTACCCCACGTTTTAAAGATGAAGCTATATCTCGTGTAAACAATTCTCGAATTGTCAATTTTACATTTGGATATTTCTTCATAAATTTAGGAATAAAAAGATGAAGCATATATGGTGCTATAGTAGGAATAACAGCTAAACAAAGTTCTCCTGCTACCTCATTTTGCTCTTCCTTTACACGATTAGGCAAAGAATAAAATTTAGAAATAGCATCACGTGCCATCTCCACAACAACTTTACCTATTACGGTAAGTGATAGTGGTTTATCTTTTCTATCGATTAATACTACCCCAAGCTCTTCTTCAAGATTTTTTATTTGTGTACTAAGCGAAGGCTGAGTAACACAACAATGTATTGAAGCGAGTGAGAAGCTACCGTGATCCGCAACAGCAACTAAATATTCCAATTGGACAATCGTCATAAGCAATAACTATAAATAAAACTCCTTTCCTGCAAATATAATATATTTTATTATGAATATAAGCATCATTTTTTTACATTTGTATAAATAAATACTTAATTAATCAAATTATGAAAAAGTTTTTGTTATCTATATGTGTATTTTTTATTTCTGCAACTTGCTTTGCGGAACAAAATTATATTACCGAAAAAAATAATTTTGTTTCTGAAAAAATTAATTTAACACAAATTAATAAAGAGAATAAAACAGATAGCACATCTACCAAGATGAGCTTTTTTAAACGTCTATTTCGAAAAAAATCTGTGGAAGAGAAAAAATTAGATTCATTAGCAAAAGATTCTGCTAAAAATGCTAAAATAATTGCTCTACAGCTTAAAAAGGAGGAAAAAGATTCTCTAAAAACAGAAAGAAAAATAGAAAAAGAAGATAATAAGAATAGAAAAATAGCTCAAAAAGAACTTGAAAAATATATAGAAAGCCGAAAAGTTGCTGAATATGTTCGCTCAAGAGAAAATTATGAATTTATAGAAGTTGTAAAATATAAATACCCTGAATTTCAATCTGACGACATAGCTATTCGCTCTTTTAACTCTATTGAAGATGACAATCTTGTTAATATTAAAAATAATAATTTAAACTTCTGCAAAATAAATTTAGCTTCTTCAATAATAATAGCTTTAGATGATGCCATAAAAGAGACTATAGACTCAAAAGTTTATCTTGCTAAGGGCAAAAAAATAATCGGCACCGCAGAAGCAATAGTTATAGATAATCTAGAAAGAACCACAATATTATATGAACAAACCACAAGAACCGAAAACAACGATAAATATAAGATTATCACAGCTATACAGCTTAAAAATAGTATTATAAAAGAGAGTATCCAACAAAATCTTGCGAAAACAGACTTTATAAAAAAAGAAGAGATAGATATTATAATAGATAAAACTTTCCAAAAATTAATTCCTAAAACTATCTTCTAAAAAACAAAAAGACGATTCAAAATAAATTGAATCGTCTTTTTTGTTTTTACGTTTATATTATACCAAACGTTTTATTAAAGATTCTCTATCACCTAATAAATAATCGATAGGTGGAATTTCAATCATTGTATATGCACCTGGTCTTTGTAACATAGTTGCACGTGCAGAAGAAACAAGAATTTGACCTGTTAATGCAGGATTATTGATACCCATTTTAAATTCAAATCTTTGACCTTGAGTTTTTCCTGAAACACCTTTACGAACAAGCTCAACACCGTGACCCATATCTAATAGAGCATCTACACTCTCAACTAAAGTTACGTGAGTATCGTCATGAGAGAAATAACTATCTGTTTTAATTGCCTTAGCAACGTCATCGAAATTATAACCATCTTTAATTTCAATATATACCATACGACGATGGATACTTGTTCCTATAGGAATAGTCATAGATAGAGCTGCTTTCACACCGTCAATAGCTTTTACAGCAACTGTGTGACCCATACTCATACCAGGACCAAAATTTGTGTAAGTTACACCTTTTGAAGCACAAGCCTCAAGCAATGTTCTTACTATAGAATCACTTCCTGGATCCCAACCAGCAGAAATTATAGAAACTACTTTATGTTTTTTTGCTTCTTCGTCAAGACGAGAACGCAAACCAACTATATCTGTGTGAATATCAAAACTATCAACAGTATTAATGCCCATAGAAATAGCTTTAAGTGCATTTACTTCTACCATACGTGTTGGTGTACATAATAATGCAACATCAAGATTTTCTAATTTCTCAATAGAATCTACCACTTTATAAGGAGATAATTCCAAAGGAACGTTAGTTGCATCACGTCTTACAACGCCAGCAATTTCAAAGTCTGAAGCCACTTCTAAAGCCTCAATAACAAATTTACCAATGTTGCCATAGCCAACTACAGCTGCTCTAATTTTCTTCATAATCATGTTATTTATGCGTAATGTTTATTTATAAACGCAAAGTTATAAATAAAACATTACTTCGTTAATATTATTTACTCTTTTTTAGGTTCAACGTGAATAATTAATTGAACGTCCTCGCCATACAACGATTTTATAGATTTCTCTATTTCCAAAGTTATATCATGAGACTCTTTTACAGTCATACTGTCCTCTACTCGTATATGTATTTCAATAGCAATATTTGAACCTATTTTTCTAGTTTTAAGATTGTGAGGATTACAAACTCCTTCTACAGAAGATATTACGTTAATAATTTTTGATTCTTCTGCAAATGACAACGATTTTTCTAAGAGCTCATCTATACAAGGTCTCATTAAATCTATTGCTATTTTTATAATTACAGCACCAACAAAAAGCGCCGCAATAGGATCGAGAATACGCCATTTTTCAGATAAAAAATGTGCTCCTGCTATACCCAATAATGTTCCTAAAGAAGATAACGCATCTGAACGATGATGCCAAGCATTAGCAACAACTACAGGACTATTTTCTTTAAGACCAACATTTTTTGTATACCAAAAAAGTATCTCTTTTGAAATAACAGAAATTCCCGCAACATATATTGCTATCATCAATGGTTTTCTAATAACTTCACCTTTTAAAACATCAACAATCAGAAATGAGCTGTTTAAAATTATTCCCACAGCAACCACTAAAAGCAAAACACCTATTATTAGCGTAGCCATAGTTTCATATTTTCCATGTCCATAATCATGTCCTTCATCTTTCGGCTTTGATGCTACCCTAACAAAAAGCAAAACGACAAGATCTGTAGCAAAATCTGAAACAGAATGAATTGAATCGGCAATCATAGCTCCACTATGACCGACAATTCCAGCTATAAGTTTTATTAATGAAAGGAATAAATTTACAAAGAAACCAACAATGGTAACCTTATAAATTTCCTTTTTTCTATTTTTTCTCATACTATAATGTTATTACAGCAAAGATAGAAATAAGTTGCTTGAAAATATCAAACAACTTATTTATTTTTGTATTAAAAAAGTCTTTTATAAAGACCTTCAAAAACTTTACCATGACGAGCTTCATCTTTACACATTTCGTGTACAGTATCGTGAATAGCGTCTAAATTAAGTTGTTTTGCAAGTGTAGCAATTCTTTTCTTATCTTCGCAAGCACCGTGTTCAGCGTCCATACGAGCTTTAAGATTTGTTTTAGTATCTGCTACAACAACCTCACCAAGTAATTCAGCAAATTTAGCTGCGTGCTCTGCTTCTTCCCAAGCAATTCTTTTATATGCCTCAGCAACTTCTGGGAAACCCTCTCTGTCTGCTTGACGAGACATTGCAATATACATACCCACTTCTGAACATTCGCCTGTAAAATGAGCTCTAAGACCTTCTAAAACTTCTGCATCTACATCTTTAGCTATTCCTATAACATGCTCATCTGCCCAAGTCAACTCATCGTTATTTTCGATTACTTCTTTAAATTTTTCTTTAGGTTGTTTGCAAACTGGACAAACATCTGGTGCTTCTTCTCCTTCATGTACGTAACCACATACTGTACAAATAAATTTCTTTTTCATAACTATATAATAGAATTAATTTATGTTAGTGTTCCTTATTTTTATGATACAAAGAAACTGCTTTTTAAATTAATTACATAAAAATAACGATTAAGTTTCATTATATGAATATTGGCAAAAACTATACTTTGGTTTTTCCGTTTATTTTAACTATTTTTAACGGTCAAATAAATAAACCTAAACCCCCATTTTTTATAATGGAAAAAAGATATACTTTTAGCGAAGAGCTAATAAATAAAACTATAAAAGAGCTGAACATCACCGACTTAGGCACAGCGACTATTGGTGAAGTTGCTCGACTTGCCTCTACTTTAGAAAAAGAGACTGGTGTTCCTTTTATCCGCATGGATCAAGGAGCACCGGGATTTGATGCTTGCAAAATAGGTATTGAAGCCGAAAAAAAAGCATTAGATACAAATGTAGCATCTAAATATCCATCACCTTATGGCGTGGGTATTCTTAAAAAAGAGAGTTCTATATTTATAAAAGCATTTCTAAATATAGATATATCTCCACGCTCTTGTATTCCTACAACTGGCTCGGTTACAGCATCTTTTGGCTCTATGATAGCGTGTTCTCAGCGTGAAGAGAAAAAAGATACGATACTTTTCCTTGACCCAGGATTTCCAATTCATAAAGCGCAACTCAACATCACGGGAACAAAATATCTATCTTTCGACATATATAATTTCCGTGGCGAAGCTCTAATACAAAAAATAGAAAAATTTTTAGCAAAAGGTAATATTTGTGCTATACTATACTCCAACCCTAATAATCCTGCATGGGTGTGCCTCACAGAAAAAGAACTTAAACAAATAGGAGCACTAGCAGATAAATATGACGTGACAATACTCGAAGATTTAGCATATTTCGGCATGGACTATCGCACAAATTTTGGAAAACCTTTTGAAAAGCCCTATATTCCTACCATAGCTAAATATACCGATAATTATATACTTATGCTTTCGGCGTCAAAAATTTTCAGTTATGCAGGACAGCGTATGGCTATATGTTGCATTAGTGATAAACTTTTTGAAAAACGCCACCAACAACTCGCAAAAAGATATAATAACGCAGGAATTTTCGGAGATACTCTCGTGAATTCTATTTTATATATGATTACCTCTGGAGCAACGCACACAACGCAATATGGATATGCGGAGATGTTGAAATCAGCAACAGATGGAAAATATAATTTTGTTGAAGCAGTAAAAGGATATGCCGAAAGAACAGAAAAAATGAAACATTGCTTTGAGAAGCATGGTTTCCACGTTGTTTATAACAAAGATATCGACGAACAAATAAGCGACGGTTTCTTTTTTACTATAGGATATAAAAATATGAATTGTGCAGAAATAATGAAGGAACTTCTACATTATGGCATAAGTTCCATAACACTGTCTAGCACGGGAAGCGAAGAAAACGGCATAAGAGCGTGTTCATCGCAGATGGTTGATAAAATGTTTCCCATACTTGAAGAGAGACTTTATGCCTTTGAATTAGATAATAAGGAATAAAAAATAGAAAATAGTAACAAAATACGGCTTTAAATCTACATTTTACATTAAAAATTTTGTTTTGTAAAAAAAACGGTTTATCTTTGCACTGCAAATAAGGTCTGGTGGCCGAGCGGTTAGGCACCGGTCTGCAAAACCGTCTACAGCAGTTCGAATCTGCTCCAGACCTCAAAAGAGAGAGTGATTTTATAATCACTCTCTCTTTGTATTTTATCTACTTCTCTTTTTAAAATAAACAAAAATTATATATTTCTATACTAACTTAAATAATTACAAATATGGCTTTAATAAACTGCCCAGAATGTGGCAAAAAAATTAGTGACAAAACAAATAACTGTCCTAATTGTGGTTTCCCTATTACAAACAATGATTCACCTACGGTATCAATACAAGAATCTAATACACTTACAGTACCAATACAGGAATCTAATACAGATAAAATAACAATATGTCCACAATTCCCATCTAATATAAATATAGGAAAACAATTAACAAATTGGGCTATGGATTCTTCTTTTAAAGGAATATATAATCAAAAAGAAAATACTATACAAGAAATTTCAAGTGGTAAAGCACAAGTACTACTACATACACATGGAATAAACATTATGGTTGGATTTCATTTTTACCCAATTCACAATAGTCAAATTATAAATATAAGAAAAACTACTTCTGCAGAAATTGGTCAAAAAAACAAATCTGTAGTAGGCAGAGCTGTTTTAGGAGGAATAATACTCGGACCTTTAGGTGCAGTTATTGGAGGAATATCAGGCACGGGAACAAAAAACAAATTAGCAATAAGCCAATATCTTATTATAAATTTTTGGGAAATAAAAACTAAAACAATTCAATCAATATTAATTGAATCAGATAAAAATCAACCAATTGATGCTTTTATAAAAAGAAGAGAAAAAGAATCACAAAAAAACATATTAGAAAATAGAATTGCTGAAAAAAATAAAACTCCTACTTGGATGTTAATATTTATTGCTATAATTGTTATATCAATAATTATTATGATTATAAATATTTAAAAAATTCTTAATACAAAAAAAGGGAGAACACGATGTGCTCTCCCTTTTCTATATCTAATTAAAATTATTATACTTTCCTTGCTGAAAGTTCAGAATCTTTTTTTAAAAGTACCAAATTAAATAATAAAAATAAATACTGAGAAACTTATAAAAAATTACAACGAAAGAATATTTTTTAAAAAAAATCTAATACATTAGGGTAAAAGCATACCCACACTATACAACTAAAAAAACAAAAAAAACTAAAACAGAAAAGGGAGAACACGATGTGCTCTCCCTTTTTCTTAGTATAATATTGAAATTATTCTGCTTTCGCTTCTGTTGCTTCAGTAACTGGAGCTTCAGTAGTTTTTTTAGAACGACTTCTTCTTGTAGTTTTTGTTTTTTCTTCTTGTTTCTCTGTGTTGTATGTTTCGTTAAAATCTACCAATTCGATAATACACATATCAGCAGCATCTCCTAAACGGAAACCTGTTTTCAAAATACGTGTGTAACCACCTGGGCGGTTCATTATCTTTGGAGCTACTGTAGAAAATAACTCTATAACACCCTCTTTACTTCTAAGTTGAGAAAATGCCATACGACGTGAATGTGTAGTATCTTCTTTAGAGCATGTGATGATAGGTTCAACAACCATTTTCAACGCTTTTGCTTTTGCAATCGTTGTAGAGATACGTTTATGTAGAATTAAAGAAGTAGACATATTCGCAAGCATAGCTTTACGATGACCTCTTTTTCTACCTAAATGATTAAATTTTTTATTGTGTCTCATTTTGATTAATCCTTGTCAAGTTTATATTTAGATACATCCATACCGAAAGTAAGACTTAAGTTTTCAAGTAGCTCATCAAGTTCTGACAATGATTTCTTACCGAAGTTTCTAAACTTCAATAGATCATTGCGTTGGAAGCATACAAGTTCACCAATAGTCTCAACATCAGCTGCTTTGAGGCAATTTAAAGCTCGAACTGAAAGATCTCTTTCTGACAACTTAGTTTTTAGAAGTTTTCTCATGTTAAGAACATCTTCATCAAATTCATCGTTGACAGCTGCACCATCAAGATCCAAGGTAATTCTTTCATCTGAGAATAACATAAGGTGTTGGATAAGAATCTTAGCCGCTTCCTTAAGTGCTTCTTTAGGGTGAATAGAACCATCTGTTGTAATCTCAAAGTTCAATTTTTCATAGTCAGTCTTCTGCTCAACACGATAATTATCAACGTTAAACATAACGTTTTTAATTGGTGTATGAATAGAATCAATAGGAAGTATACCTATTTCTGAATCGTACGGCTTATTCTCCTCTGAAGGAACATATCCTCTACCTTTAGCCACAGTCAATTCTATCTTGAACTTAACCTCAGGCTCTAAACGACAAATCACCAACTCAGGATTAAGCACTTCAAAGTCATTAAAAAAACTTGAGAAATAACCTGCAGTTAGCTCAGTTAAGCCAGCTACATCTATAGTAACTTTTTCACCTGTTGTACTTTCGACTTTCTTTAAAAAGCGTACTTGTTTCAAGTTGAGGATCATATCTATCATTTCCTCCATAACACCTGGAATTGTGTCAAATTCATGATCAACTCCTGGGATTTTAACTGTGGTAATGGCATATCCTTCTAATGAAGATAGAAGGACACGACGCAAAGCATTACCAATGGTCATACCGAATCCTGGCTCTAATGGACGAAATTCAAAACGTCCAAAAGTGTCTGAAGAATCCAACATTATAACCTTATCTGGTTTTTGAAAAGCTAGTATTGCCATAATTTTAGGTAGATAGGTTATTACTTAGAGTAAAGTTCGACGATAAGTTGCTCATTGATATTTTCTGGAATATCAGCTCTTGCAGGAGCACTAACAAATTTACCTGTTAGTGTCTTGTTGTCCCATTCTAACCATTGGAAACGAGCAGTTCTGCCTGTTCCTAATGAATTTTGAATAGTCTCAAGAGATTGAGATTTCACACGTACACCAACTGATTCACCTGCTTTAAGTGAGTACGAAGGAATATTAACTACTTCTCCGTTTACAACGATGTGACGATGAGAAACAAGTTGACGAGCTGCAGCACGAGTAGGAGCAATACCTAAACGGAATACAACATTGTCAAGACGACTCTCTAAAATACCTATAAGGTTTTCACCTGTAACACCACCTTTACGAGCAGCTGCTTTAAAAGCATTACTAAATTGCTTTTCAAGAACTCCGTAGATAGCCTTTACTTTTTGTTTTTCTAAAAGCTGAGTACCATACTCAGACATTTTTTTACGTTTACGAGATAAACCATGTTGTCCTGGAGGAAAGTTCTTTTTTTCAAATGACTTATCAACTCCGAAAATTGGTTCCCCAAATTTTCTCGCAATCTTAGTCCTTGGTCCTGTATATCTTGCCATTTTTTTATTTTTAAACGGTTAAAAATTAATGTTAAAAGTCCCACAATAGGGAAAAGAAGTTAGACACGTCTTTTTCCAGGAGGGCGACAACCGTTGTGAGGTAGAGGTGTAACATCTACGATCTCAAGAATTTCGATACCCGCTTGTGCTAACGTACGGATAGCTGATTCTCTACCAGCGCCAGGACCTTTTACATAAACTTTAACTTTACGCAAGCCTAAATCATACGCAACTTTAATGCAATCTTGTGTTGCAGTTAATGCTGCATAAGGAGTGTTCTTTTTAGAACCTCTAAAGCCCATCTTACCAGCTGAACTCCAACTTATAACTTGACCCTCTGCATTTGTAAGGGTGATAATAACATTGTTAAAGGTAGAGTGAACATGAGCTTGTCCGATAGGCTCAACTTTAACAACTCTTTTTTTAACTGATGCACTCTTTTTTGCCATAATTGTCTATTATTACTTAGTTGCCTTTTTCTTGTTTGCGACAGTTTTTTTCTTGCCCTTTCTTGTACGGGCATTATTCTTAGTACATTGGCCTCTTAATGGAAGACCAATACGGTGACGAATACCTCTATAACAACCAATGTCCATAAGACGTTTGATATTTAGCTGTATAGAAGAACGTAACTCACCTTCTACTTTGTAATTTGCAAGAATGTTACGGATAGTTGTGATTTGATTATCATCCCAATCCTTAACTTTAATATCTTCATTGATATCTGCTTCTGCTAATACTTGACGAGATGTACTTAAACCCACCCCGTAAATATATGTAAGGCCTATTACGCCTCTCTTATTTTTTGGTAAATCAACACCAACAATACGTGCCATAAATTTTCAAGTTTTGTTTTTAGCGATTATAAAATTAGCCTTGGCGCATTTTAAATTTAGGATTCTTTTTGCAAATAACATAAAGACGTCCTTTGCGTTTCACGATTTTACAATCCTCGCTTCGCTTTTTAATAGATGCTTTTACTTTCATTTTGATAAGTATTTTATTTGTATCTAAATGATATTCTCCCCTTAGATAAATCGTAAGGAGAAATTTCCACTTTCACCTTATCACCAGGGAGAATCTTAATATAGTGCATTCTCATCTTCCCGGAAATATGGGCAGTAATGATATGGCCATTATCCAGTTCAACACGGAACATCGCGTTTGAAAGAGCTTCGATAATAGTGCCGTCCTTTTCAATTGCTTCTTGTTTAGCCATAATAAAAAATTTTTGAGATCGTAGTCCTAAGACTATTTTCTCTCTGTTAATATTTGATCAATAAAACTGAAAGTGGTTAATACATCAGGTTTCCCTGACGTTATTGCAACAGCTAGCTCAAAATGAGCTGAAGGCATTTTGTCTCTTGTAGTTACAGTCCAGCCATCGACTTCACTAAAATTGACCTCTCTCTTACCTAAGTTGACCATAGGTTCGATACAAATTACCATACCTTTTCTTAATAAAGGGCCTCTTCCACGCATGCCGTAGTTTGGGACTTCAGGACGCTCGTGCATTTTTCTACCCAAGCCATGACCTACTAATTCCCTAACAACGGAAAACCCGTTAGCCTCTGCATGTTGTTGAACTGCGTAAGAAATATCACCGACACGGTTTCCCGCTACAGCTTTCTCAACACCTTTCAAAAGTGATTCTTTGGTAATCTCAAGAAGCTTTGCAACCTGGGCATCGACTTCTCCTACTGCGAAAGTAAAAGCTGAGTCACCATAAAAACCTTTCATAAGGGTTCCGCAATCAACAGAGACAATATCTCCCTCTTTAAGAACTCTGTCTTTAGATGGAATTCCGTGAACAACCTCTTCGTTTATTGATACGCAAAGAGTGCCAGGAAAGCCACCATATCCAAGGAATCCAGGGATTGCTCCGTTAGTTCGAATATACTCTTCAGCAATTTCATCAAGCTCCATGGTTGTTACACCAGGTTTGATATGTTTTGCAACTTCAGCCAAAGTTTTTGATACAAGTATATTGTTTTCACGTAACAATTCAACCTCTTCCTCTGTTTTCAATTCTATCATTTTATTTCAATTAAGAACGCCCTTTAATCTTACCTGTTTTAGTTAACCCGTCATAATGACGCATAAGCAGGTAACTTTCAATTTGTTGGAGCGTGTCAAGCACAACACCAACTAAAATAAGAAGTGAAGTTCCACCGAAAAACAATGCAAAGTTACTATTTATTTTTAACATCATAGCAAAAGCTGGTAAAATTGCTATAATTGCCAAGAAAATAGATCCAGGTAGTGTGATACGAGACATAATAGTATCTATAAATTCAGATGTGTTTTTTCCTGGTTTAACACCTGGGATAAAACCTCCATTACGTTTCATATCTTCTGCCATATTCTGTGGATTAACAGTAATTGCAGTGTAAAAATAGGTAAATAAAATTACCATAATAGCAAATGTAAAATTATACCAAAAACCTGTGTAATCTGCAAAAGCACTAGCTATACCGCTTGTAGCTTCGAAATTACCAAATAACATTGGTATAAACATCAATGCCTGAGCAAAGATGATAGGCATTACACCTGCCGAATTAATTTTTAATGGTATATATTGACGAACTCCACCATATTGTTTGTTACCAATAATACGTTTTGCGTATTGAACTGGTATTCTTCTTGTCGCTTGAACTAAAGCTATAGTTGCTGCAACGATAAAGAATAAAATAACAAACTCTACAACTAACATAACAAGACCACCAGTCGATTCAGAGAAACGAGTAGCAAATTCTGAAATGATAGCACGTGGAAGACGAGCTATAATACCTACCATGATTATTAGTGAGACTCCATTTCCAATACCCTTATCTGTAATTTTTTCACCTAACCACATAACGAACATTGTTCCTGCAATAAGAACAATAGTTGCCGAAACAGTAAATAATACTGTCGATCCTAGTACAAATGCACTTGGAGGCAACTGGCTATGTAGATTAGCTAGATAAGCTGGACCTTGAATTATCAAAACAATAATTGTTAGATATCTGGTCCACTGGTTAAGCTTGCGACGACCACTTTCACCCTCTTTTTGCATCTTTTGGAATTTCGGTATAAGAATACCCAAAAGTTGAATAACGATAGATGCCGAGATATATGGCATAATACCAAGAGCGAAAATAGATGCGTTACTAAAAGCACCACCAGAGAAGATGTCTAATAGTCCAATAAGACCATTTCCATCAACCTGTTTAACCAGATTTTGAAGAGCTTCTGGATTGATGCCCGGAAGTGTCACAAAGCTACCCAACCTATAAATAAGTAGAAGGCCTAAAGTGTAGATAATTCTACGCTTTAGTTCTTCAATCTTAAATATATTACGAATTGTTTCGATTAATTTTCTCATCGAATTTATAATTTAGTTGCACTACCACCATTAGACTCGATCATTGCTACTGCGCTTTTTGAAAAAGCATGTGCAGTGATATCAAGCTTTGAAGTTAAAGTGCCATTACCTAAAACTTTTACTCTTGCTTTTGAAGAAGCAAGACCATGTTCAACAAGAAGTTCTAAAGTAATAGTAGTTATACCTATTTTCTCTGCAAGCTCAACAAGAGCTGAGATATTAATAGCTTTAAATTCTATTCTATTGTTATTTGTGAAACCATATTTCGGAAGACGACGTTGTAAAGGCATCTGTCCACCTTCAAATCCAGCTTTGCTTTTGTAACCAGAACGAGACTGAGCACCTTTGTGACCACGTGTTGATGTACCACCACGGCCAGATCCTTGTCCACGACCAATTCGCTTTACTGATTTGATAGACCCTTTAGCGGGTTTTAGACTACTTAAATCCATCTTTATATTTGGTATAAGAGGTTATAAACTATTTTACTTCTTCAACTTGTACAAGGTGCAACACTTTGTTTACCATGCCAAGTATTTGAGATGATGCTTCATGTTCTACAGTTTTGTGCATCTTCTTTAAACCTAATGAATCAAGATTAGCTCTTTGACGCTTTGTTGATCCAATTCGACTTTTTGTCTGTGTAACTAAAATTTTTCCCATTACAATACTATTGACCGTTAAACACTCGTGTTAATGAAACACCTCTAGCTTCTGCAACTGCATAAGCATCACGAAGTTCAGCAAGAGCACCAAAAGTTGCTTTTACTAAATTATGAGGGTTAGTTGAACCAAGAGATTTAGCAAGCACGTTGCTAATACCAACACTTTCAAATACTGCACGCATCGCACCACCAGCGATAACACCAGTACCGGGAGCTGCAGGTTTAATAATTACCTTAGAACCAGAAAATTTAAATTCTTGTTCGTGAGGAATTGTACCTTTGAAAATAGGAACTCTAATAAGGTTCTTCTTAGCATCTTCTATTCCTTTTGCAATAGCTGATGTAACCTCACTTGCTTTACCTAGACCGAAACCAATGATGCCCTTTTCGTCTCCAACAACAACAATTGCTGAAAAACTGAAAGTACGACCACCTTTAGTAACTTTAGTCACACGGCTTACTTTTACAAGTCTCTCCTTTAATTCAAGGTCACTTGTTCTTACTTTTTTTACATTAAGATTCATTGACTTCTGTTTTAAAATTTAAGACCACCTTCTCTAGCACCTTCTGCTAAAGATTTAATTCTACCGTGATATAGATAACCATTTCTATCAAAACGAACTTCAGAAAAACCTTTTTCTATTAAACGTTTTGCAGCAAGTTTACCAACGATAGATGCAACTTCAACAGCTGTTTTTGAAGCAACTTCAGTTGAAACTTCTGCATCTTTAGAAGATGCTGAAATTAAAGTAGCACCTGCTTTATCATCAATAAATTGAACATATATATTTTTGTTACTTCTGAAAACAGTCATACGAGGCTTTTGGGCAGTTCCGCTAACTATCTTACGGATACGCATTTTTATGCGACTTCTTCTTGCGATTTTATTAAGTGCCATAGTTTTCTATTATTTAGCATTAGCAGATTTACCAGCTTTACGACGAATTTGCTCTCCAACAAATAAAATACCTTTACCTTTGTAAGGTTCTGGTTTACGTAGAGAACGAATCTTAGCTGCAACTTGACCGATAAGCTGTTTATCGATCGATTTTAATGTAAGGATAGGATTACCTTTCTTTTCAGCAATAACCTCAGCCTTAATTTCAGCAGGTAATAAGATATGAATATCGTGCGAAAAACCTAAACTAAGCTCCAATACTTTACCTTTGACAGCAGCTTTAAAACCGACACCTTTAAGCTCTTGTTTTGTTTCATATCCTTCAGTTACACCTTTTACCATGTTAGCTATCAATGCACGGTATAAACCATGTAAAGAACGGTGACGAGGTTGATTTGTAGGACGTAATACTGTTAAAATTTCTCCCTCAACTGAAACAGTTATATCTTTGTCAACTTTTTGTGACAATGTTCCAAGAGGTCCTTTCACGCTTACCATGTTGTCTGCAGAAACTTTTACTTCTACCCCTTTTGGCAAGTTTACAGGTAATTTTCCAATTCTTGACATTTCTTAATTGTTTTTAGTAAATATAACATAAAACTTCACCACCTACATTCTCTCTACGAGCTACCTTATCAGTGATAATACCTTTAGGTGTAGATATAATAGCTATACCTAAACCATGAATAACACGTGGTAGAGTGGAAACAGACGAGTACTGTCTAAGTCCTGGACGGCTCACACGTTTTAAGTTTTTGATAGCAGGCATGTTAGTTCTTGGATGGTACTTAAGAGCTATTTTAATTTGCTCGTGACCTTTTTCATCAGTGATGAATTTGTAAGCCAAGATATAACCCTCTTCGTGTAGAATTTGAGTTATTGCCTTCTTCATTTTTGAGCTGGGAGCTTCAACCACCTTGTGGTTGGCTTTCACAGCATTTCTAATCCTTGTTAGGAAATCCGCAATTGGATCTGTCATCTTTATTATTTTTTAAAAAATTCTTTTGTGCTTTCGCTTTAAAAAATTCAGGAATTTAAAAAGCACGAGGCTGGTATATTACCAGCTCGCCTTTTTAACTCCAGGTATCAAACCATTAGAAGCCATTTCTCTAAATGTGATACGACTAAGTCCGAAGTCACGCATGTAACCCTTTGGTCTTCCTGTAAGTTTGCAACGATTGTGCAATCTTATAGGATTAGAGTTACGAGGTAACTTAGAAAGACCTTCGTAATCACCTGCTTCTTTTAGTTCTTTACGCTTAGCTGCGAATTTATCCACGCATTTCTGACGTTTAACTTCGCGAGCTTTCATTGATTCTTTAGCCATAACCTAAGTTTTATTGTTGTTTTTTAAAAGGAAGACCAAACATTGTCAATAACTTGCTTGCTTCTCCGTCAGTATTTGCTGTTGTAACAAATGTTATTTCAACACCTAAAATTTTAGCTACTTTATCGATATCAATTTCAGGGAAAATAACTTGTTCCTGAATACCTAATGTATAGTTTCCTTTACCATCAAGTTTGCTATTGATACCTTTGAAGTCTCTAATACGAGGCAAAGATATACAAATTAATCTTTCCATGAACTCATACATGCGATTTCCTCTCAAAGTAACTCTAACTCCGATAGGCATTCCTTTACGAAGTTTAAAGTTAGAAATATCTTTCTTTGAATAAGTTAGCACTGCTTTTTGACCAGCAATACGAGAAATATCATTTTGTGAAAGTTCGATTAATTTTTTATCAGCAACAGCTTGTCCTAAACCTTGATTGATAATTATTTTCTCTACTTTAGGAACTTGCATTACACTCTTGTAATTAAATTCCTTTAACATAGAAGGAACAATTTCCTCTTTGTATTTTGTCCTTAGTGAAGGTATATATTCCATTATTTTATCTCCTCTCCAGATTTTTTAGCATAACGAACTAGCTTACCATCTACCATCTTGCGACCAATACGTGTTGGTTTACCAGATTTAGGATCTAATGGTTGCAAATTTGAAATGTGTATAGGTGCCTCAATCTTTTCAATTCCACCTTGTGGATTTTTAGCGTTTGGTTTTGCGTGTTTGCTGACAATATTCATGCCCTCAACGATAGCACGTTGCTTTTCAACAACAACTTCAAGAACTTTACCTTCTTTACCTTTGTCTTTGCCGGCATTAACGTAAACCTGATCACCTTTTTTAATATGTAATTTAACTGACATCTTTTGTAAATTTAATTGTTTACAATACTTCTGGTGCAAGAGAAATAATCTTCATGAAGTTTTCACGAAGTTCACGAGCTACGGGACCAAAAATACGAGTACCTCTGATTTCTCCACCAGTGTTAAGAAGTACACAAGCATTATCGTCAAAACGAATATAAGAACCATCTGGACGACGGATTTCTTTTTTAGTTCTTACGACAACTGCTTTAGTTACTGTTCCTTTCTTAACTTCACCAGATGAGTTAGCACTTTTTACTGTAACTACGATTCTATCTCCGATAGAAGCATAACGTTTTCCGGATCCACCTAACACTCGGATACAAAGAACTTCCTTTGCACCACTATTGTCGGCTACGGATAATCTGCTTTCTTGTTGTAACATAATTATTTAGCTCTTTCTAATATTTCAACTAATCTCCAACGTTTTGTCTTACTAAGAGGTCTTGTCTCCATTATGACAACTTTATCACCTTCACCACATGAATTGCTCTCATCGTGAGCTGCAAATTTAGTAGTTTTATTGACAAATTTACCATATATTGGATGTTTAACTTTTCTCTTAACTGCTACTACGATAGATTTATCCATCTTAGTGCTAACGACAACGCCTGTTCTCTCTTTTCTTAGATTTCTTTCCATTTTGAATGTGAATTAACTTTAGCGTTTGTTTTTCTCGTTTAAGATAGTAAGCATTTTTGCTATATCTTTACGAGCCTTATTTAATGTAGTCGTATTTTCAACTGGAGAAACGGTATGCTCAATCTTAAAAGAATTTAAGCTCGCTTTCTCAGCTTCAATTCTCTCTTGAAGATCAACAACCGACATTTCTCTGATTTCTGATATTTTCATAGTTTAAATTGAATTTTTTACGTAATCTCTTCTTACAATAAATTTAGTTTTGATTGGCAATTTCTGCGAACCCAAACGTAAAGCTTCTTGTGCTACTTCAAATGATACTCCTTCTATTTCAATTAAAACACGACCAGGAGTAACGGGAGCAACGAATCCTTCTGGAGCACCCTTACCTTTACCCATACGTACCTCGGCTGGTTTTTTTGTAATTGGTTTATCAGGAAAAACCTTTATCCATATTTGACCTTCACGTTTCATATAACGTACGATTGCCTGACGAGCTGCCTCGATTTGACGACCTGTTATCCACGCTGAGTCAAGAACTTTAATACCAAAAGAACCAAAAGCCAACTCACTACCTCTATGAGCCAGACCCTTCATACGGCCTTTTTGCATTCTTCTAAATTTTGTCTTTTTTGGCTGTAACATAATCTTTTAGAATTTTATTATCTGACTGGTTTTTTTCTATTATTACCGCCTTTACGTGATCTTTGACCACCTGCAGGAAGAGGCTTAGAGTTGTTTTTTGCATTCACTGCATTCATCTCTGCTATAGGAGATAGATCTCTTTTATCATAAACCTCACCATTACAAATCCAAACTTTAACACCAAGAAGACCTACTTTTGTAAGCGCTTCTGCAAGATGATAGTTTATATCTGCACGGAAAGTATGAAGTGGAATTCTACCTTCTTTATAAGTCTCTGAACGAGCCATCTCTGCTCCACCAACACGACCTGATACTTGAATTTTGATACCTTCAGCACCCATACGCATTGTAGAAGCGATAGTTGTTTTAATAGCTCTACGATAAGAAACACGACCTTCAATTTGACGAGCAACGTTATTACTAACAATAACTGCATCTAATTCTGGACGTTTGATTTCAAAAATGTTAATCTGAACATCTTTGCTAGTCAGTTTTTTAAGCTCCTCTTTTAATTTATCGACCTCTTGACCACCCTTACCAATGATGATACCTGGACGGGAAGTACTGATAGTAACGGTTATCAGTTTAAGAGTTCTCTCGATAATTATTTTAGAGATGCTTGCCTTAGATAGACGGGCATTTAGATACTCACGTATCTTAGCATCTTCAATTAGCTTAGAGGCCATATCTTTCTTAGTGCCAAACCAAGATGATTCCCAGCCTTTTACTATGCCCAATCTATTTGATATTGGATTTACTTTTTGTCCCATCTACCTATTTATTTTGAGTTGATTCTTGAATTTTGTCTACTATGATAGTCACATGATTCGATCTTTTACGAATTCTGTGCGCTCTACCTTGAGGAGCTGGTTGAACACGTTTTAGCATTCTACCGCCATCAACAAAGATCGTTTTGACGCAAAGTTGAACATCTTCCAAACGCTCTTCTGGATTTTTTGCTTCCCAGTTTGCGATTGCAGAACGTAGCAACTTCTCTAATCTAATTGAAGCTTCCTTTTTATTATATCTAAGGATACCTAAAGCTCTATTTATCTCCACACCTCTGATAATATCTGCAACAATACGCATTTTACGAGGTGATGTAGGACAGTTCTTCAAGCTAGCAATAGCTATTTGCTTTTTAGCTTCTTTAAGCTGTTCGGCTTTTTTTGCTTTTCTTGCACCCATTATTTAACTTAATTTCCTAGTTAATACTATTTTTTTCTATTGCCACCGTGTCCACGGAATGTTCTTGTTAAGGCAAATTCACCCAATTTGTGACCTACCATATTCTCAGTCACGTAAACAGGGATAAATTTATTCCCATTATGAACTGCGATAGTATGACCAACAAAGTCCGGAGAAATCATACTTGAACGTGACCATGTTTTAATTACAGTCTTCTTGCCCGCTTCATTTTGGGCAATTACTCTGCTTTCTAGCTTAGGCTCAATAAATGGGCCTTTTTTAAGTGATCTACTCATTACGCTACTTGATTATATGATTTACTTTTTCCTTTTTGAAATGATAAATTGTGAAGTTTGCTTCTTAGGAGCACGTGTTTTGTATCCCTTAGCAAGAAGCCCTTTACGTGATCGTGGGTGACCCCCTGATGAACGTCCTTCACCACCACCCATTGGGTGATCGACTGGGTTCATTGCGACACCACGTACACGTGGGCGACGACCTAACCATCTCTTACGACCAGCTTTACCATGTGATTCAAGTGCGTGATCTATATTCGATACTACACCAATTGTTGCACGACAAGAAACCAAGACCATACGAGTTTCACCTGAAGGAAGCTTAACAATAGCATATTTACCTTCACGAGCCAATAGCTGAGCAAATGATCCAGCACTACGTGCCATTACTGCACCTTGACCTGGTTTTAACTCAATATTATGAATAGTAGTACCAAGTGGAATATCGGATAGGAATAACGAATTACCCAAATCTGGAGTAGCATCTGAACCGCTACGAAGAACAGTACCAACTGTCATTCCGTTTGGAGCAATTATATAACGTTTTTCGCCATCATGATAAGCAACTAATGCAATACGAGCTGAACGATTTGGATCGTACTCAATTGTTTTCACAACTGCATCCATTCCGTCTTTATCTCTTTTGAAGTCAATTATACGATAATGTTTTTTATGACCGCCACCAATATAGCGCATTGTCATTTTACCAGTATTGTTACGTCCACCTGATCTTCTGTTAGGACGAAGCAATGATTTCTCAGGTACTGATGAAGTAATATCATCATTTGTACCTATAACTTTATGTCTTTGCCCTGGAGTTGTGGGCTTAAACTTTTTTACTGCCATCTCTCTTAGATATTACTGTAAAAATCAATCTTGTCACCACTTTTAAGGACAACATAAGCTTTTTTAAATGCGTCTACTTTGCCTTCGATAAGTCCAGCTTTTGTAAAACGACTTTTGCTTTTGCCCGAATAATTACATGTATTAACGTCGGTAACTATAACGTTATACATTGCTTCAACAGCTTGTTTTATTTGAATCTTGTTTGCACGACGATCCACAATAAAGCCGAAACAGTTCAATTTTTCATTTTGATCTGTCATTTTTTCTGTTAAAATTGGCTTTTTTATAATTTCCATTGCTCTGTAATTTTATAGTCCAAACATTTGATTAACAACTTCTACAGAATCTTCAGAAAGAAGAAGGTGAGAAGCATTCATAATGTCATAGGTATTGATACTAGAAGCATCAGCAACTTTAACCTTTTTAAGATTACGAGCAGAAATTTTCATGCTAACATTTCCAGTAGGAACTATTACAAGAACTTTTTTGTCCGCAAGTTTAAAGTTAGAAGTCAATTCTATGATCACTTTTGTCTTTGGAGTTTCAATTTCTATAGGCTCAAGAATAGTAATACTATTTGCTTTTGCTTTATAAGAAAGAGCGCCCTTACGAGCTAATCTTTTTAACTTTTTGTTAAGTTTGAAGCTATAATCACGAGGAACTGGACCAAAAACACGACCACCACCAACAAAAATAGGAGCCTTGATACTACCACAACGAGCACCACCTGTACCTTTTTGTTTCTTTAGTTTACGTGTAGATCCTGTGATCTCAGCACGTTGTTTTGATTTATGAGTACCTTGACGTTGATTAGCTAAATACTGTTTAACATCTAAGTATATCGCATGATTGTTTGGCTCTAAGCCAAAAATCTCGTCATTCAAAGTAACAGTTCTACCTGTTTCTTTACCTGCTCTGTTAAATACTGCTAATTCCATCACTAATCTTCCATAATTAAATAAGAACCTTTAGCACCTGGTAAAGAACCTTTCACTAGGATTAGGTTGTTCTCAGGGATAATCTTAAGGATTCTAAGGTTAAGAACTTTTACTTGTTGTCCACCCATTCTACCTGCCATACGTTTTCCTTTAAATACACGAGAAGGATACGATGAAGCTCCAAGTGAACCTGGCGCTCTAAGGCGGTTGTGTTGACCATGAGTAGCACCACCTACACCAGCAAAGCCATGACGTTTTACAACGCCTTGAAAACCTTTACCTTTAGAAATGCCTGTAACATCAATCCAGTCATTTTCTTCAAAAACGTCGACAGTAACGGTGTCGCCTAGTTTATGCTCATCTTCATTGATGAACTCAACAAGTTTTCGTTTAGGAGTAGTGTTAGCCTTTTCAAAGTGACCAAGTAAACACTTGGTTGTACTTTTTTCCTTTTTTTCGTCGAATGCAAGCTGAACTGCTGAATAACTATCTTTTTCAACTGTTCTAACTTGTGTAACAACGCAAGGACCGGCTTCAATAACAGTGCATGGTATGTTTTTACCATCGGCACTGAAAACGGATGTCATTCCGATTTTTTTTCCAATTAGTCCTGACATTTTTTAAAATTGTTATTTATTATTATGTGGAGAGGCTCTTGCAAATTTTGCGAGAGCTTCCACGCATTTTTTTATATATTACCGATAAATCGGATTTATCACACTTTAATTTCTACTTCAACACCACTTGGCAATTCAAGTTTCATAAGAGCATCAACTGTTTTAGGAGTTGAACTATAAATATCTAATACTCTTTTAAATGTTGATAATTGGAACTGTTCACGTGATTTCTTGTTCACGAAAGTTGAACGGTTCACAGTAAAGATTTTTTTACGTGTAGGAAGAGGAATTGGACCACTAACTACAGCTCCTGTTGCCTTTACAGTTGTTACGATCTTCTCTGCAGATTTTTCTACAAGATTATGATCGAAAGATTTTAGCTTTATTCTAATTTTTTGACTCATAATGCAATATTATTCTGATTCATTGATATGCTTAGGTGATTTAGCAATGATACCTGCTGCTATGTTTGTTGGAACTTCTGCGTAATTAGAGAATTCCATTGATGATGTTGCTCTACCTGAAGAAAGTGTACGAAGTACTGTTACGTAACCGAACATTTCTGATAGAGGTACATTAGCTTTAACAACACGGGCAGTACCTTTTTGCTCCATACCGCTGATTTGACCACGACGTTTGTTAAGGTCACCGATGATATCTCCCATACTTTCTTCAGGAGTAACAACTTCAACCTTCATAATAGGCTCCATGATAACTGGTTTAGCTTTAGCAGCCGCCACACGGAACGCATTACGAGCACAAATCTCGAATGATAATTGGTCAGAATCGACAGGGTGGAAAGAACCGTCTCTAAGAACTACTTTCATACTATCAATAGGGAATCCAGCAAGTGGGCCGTTAGGCATTGCTGAAGCGAAACCTTTTTGAACAGCAGGAATAAATTCTTTAGGAATATTACCACCTTTAATTACATCTACAAATTCTAGACCTTCTTTTGAATTATCTTCAACTGGAGACAATTCAAAAACTATATCAGCAAATTTACCACGTCCACCACTTTGTTTCTTAAAGACTTCTCTATGATCAACTTTCGTTGTAAGAGACTCTTTATAGTTAACTTGTGGAGCACCTTGGTTAATTTCAACACCAAATTCACGACGAAGACGATCAACAATAATGTCAAGGTGAAGCTCACCCATACCACTAATAATTGTTTGTCCAGAAGTTTCATCAGTTTTAACCGTAAAAGTAGGATCTTCTTCAGAAAGTTTACCTAAACCAACACCTAATTTATCTAAATCTTTTTGAGTTTTAGGCTCAATTGCAAGACCGATAACTGGAGCTGGGAAAGTCATTGTTTCAAGAGAAACACATGTACCTTCTTTACAAAGAGTATCACCAGTACGTATATCTTTAAATCCGACTACTGCACAAATATCACCTGCTTCTACAGCGTCAATTGGATTTTGTTTATTTGCGTGCATTTGATAAATACGACTAATACGTTCTTTCTTACCTGAACGAGTATTAAATACGTAAGAACCAGCATCAAGCTTACCTGAATAAACACGAGTGAATGCAAGACGACCTACAAAAGGATCGGTTGCTATTTTAAATGCCAATGCAGTAAATGGTTCTTTAACATCTGCGTGACGTAAAACTATTTCACCTTCTTCACCAGGAACAGTACATTCTACAGCTGGCATATCAAGAGGAGATGGAAGATAAGCAATAACACCATCAAGCAAAATTTGAACACCTTTATTTTTGAAAGAAGAACCACAATACATTGGAACTACTGTCATATTTACTGTAGCTATACGAAGAGCTTTTATTATTTCTTCAGCAGTAATTGATTCTGGTGACTCAAAGAATTTCTCCATAAGAGCATCATCAGAAGCAGCTACTTCTTCGATTAGTTTGTTTCTCCACTCTGCAACTTCCGCTTTCATTTCAGCAGGAACTTCTTCATAGTGGTAGTTATCACGAACTACTTCATCATCATTGTAAATAAGAGCACGATTATAGACAAGGTCTACAAGACCTATGAAATTATCTTCAGCTCCGATTGGAAGAGTAACAGGAATTGCATTTGCTCCTAGACGCTCTCTAATTTGAGAAACTACTTCTAGGAAGTCAGCACCTGTACGGTCCATTTTATTTACATATCCGATACGTGGAACGCTATATTTATCAGCCTGACGCCAAACAGTTTCAGACTGAGGTTCAACACCACCAACAGCACAGAATGTTGCAACTGCACCATCAAGAACACGAAGAGAACGTTCTACCTCTACGGTAAAATCAACGTGACCCGGTGTGTCGATAATATTTATTTGGTAAGTATTATTGTCGTATTTCCAGAATGCTGTAGTAGCAGCAGAAGTAATCGTGATACCACGTTCTTGCTCCTGTGCCATCCAATCCATTGTAGCGGCTCCTTCATGAGTCTCTCCAATTTTATGGGTTTTACCTGTGTAAAAAAGAATACGCTCAGTAGTAGTTGTCTTACCTGCATCGATGTGAGCCATGATGCCGATATTTCTTGTTAGATTTAAGTCTCTTGCCATGATATTATTTAAAATCTAAAGTGAGCGAATGCTTTGTTGGCCTCAGCCATACGATGCATTTCTTCTTTACGTTTGTATGCAGCACCTTCTTCATTATAAGCAGCAATTATTTCAGCAGCCAATTTGTCTGCCATTGAGCGACCAGCTCTTTTTCTCGAAAAAAGAACCATGTTCTTCATCGATATTGACATTTTACGTTCTGGTCTAACCTCGATTGGTACTTGGAAAGTAGCGCCACCAACACGACGTGATTTAACTTCAACTTGAGGTGTGATGTTTTCAACTGCTTTTCTCCAAATATCTAAAGGAGCCTTATCAGAGTCCTTCATCTTCTCACCTACTTTTTCTATAGCATTATAGAAAATATTGTAGGCAATACTCTTCTTACCGTCCAGCATTAAATTGTTAACGAAACGAGTTACCATTACGTCACTGAATTTAGGATCTGGAAGTAGAATTCGCTTTTTAGGCTTCGCTTTTCTCATCTTTTTTTAATCTTAAAACTTTGTTAAAATTGAGGATTACCCTCGATTAATTAAATTAGATTCTACTAATTATTTTTTCTTTGCTGCTTTAGGGCGTTTTGTACCGTATTTAGAACGACGTTGAGTACGTCCGTCTACACCGGCTGCATCTAAAGCTCCACGTACTAAGTGGTAACGTACACCTGGAAGATCCTTTACACGACCACCTCTAACTAAAACGATAGAGTGTTCTTGTAAGTTATGTCCTTCCCCTGGTATATAAGCATTAACCTCTTTACCATTTGTTAGTCGCACACGAGCAACTTTACGCATAGCAGAGTTTGGTTTTTTGGGAGTAGTTGTATACACCCTTGTACATACGCCACGTCTTTGTGGGCATGAATCTAAAGCACGAGATTTACTTGTAACCTCTGGCTTTACTCTTCCTTTTCTTACTAACTGTTGAATAGTTGGCATTGTTATTATATTTACTGCGTTTTTTAATAATAAATTATGTTCGACAAAACATACTTTACCTATAGTAGGGCAAAGGTACTGACAATTTTTTTTAATTCCAAATTCTTTTGCCTGAAAATTAGAAATATACGTGTTTTTTATGATAAAAAAACAGCCTTTTTTGGAAATATTAAGCTACAATGCCCATTCTAACTATATACAGCCCCAAAATGCTGATATTCGATAACTTACAACATTTTAAAGATATTTCATAAGATACATAAAATTATAGTATAAAACAAAAAAGAAGGTCTGCTTTTGCAGACCTTCTAAAATTATAATTAGATATATATCTATTATACTATATAATACCTTGTTCTAACATTGCTTGAGCAACTTTCATAAAACCAGCAATATTTGCACCATTTACATAATTCACGTGACCATCTTCTTCTGTACCAAAAGTAACACAAGCAGTGTGAATATCTTCCATGATTTGGTGAAGTTGAGCATCAACTTGTTCAGCTGGCCAACTAATATGAGCAGCATTTTGAGTCATTTCAAGACCAGAAGTAGCAACACCACCAGCATTTACAGCTTTACCAGGAGCAAATAAGATCTTAGCATCTTGGAAAGCTTTAATAGCTTCAGGAGTACAACCCATGTTTGAAACTTCAGCAACAGCCCAAATTCCATTAGCAAGAAGTTCTTTTGCATCATCACCATTAAGTTCATTTTGGAATGCACAAGGAAGAGCTAAATCACATTTAACACTCCATGCTTTTTTACCAGCAGTGAATTTAACGCCTGAGAATTTTTCTGCCATAGGAGCTACAACATTATTATTTGAAGAACGTAGTTCTAACATATAATCTATCATAACTTTGCTCATACCGTTTTCGATAGAACAAACACCGTCAGGACCAGAAACAGCAACAACTTTTGCACCAAGCTCAGTAGCTTTTAGAGCAGCACCCCAAGCAACGTTACCGAAACCTGAAACAGCTACTTTAAGACCTTTAAGATCTTTACCAGCTTTATTTAACATGTGGTGTACAAAATAAAGAGCACCGAAACCTGTAGCTTCAGGACGTATTTTAGAACCACCCCAAGTTTGACCTTTACCTGTCAAAACACCTGTGTTATATTCACGAGCAAGTTTTTTGTACATACCGTACATAAAACCTATTTCACGACCACCAACACCTACATCACCAGCTGGGACGTCTGTATCAGGACCTATATTTTGCCATAATTCACACATGAATGCTTGACAAAAACGCATTACTTCAGCGTCAGTTTTTCCGATTGGATCAAAATCTGAACCACCTTTACCACCACCCATAGGAAGTGTTGTAAGAGCATTTTTGAAAGTTTGTTCAAAGCCTAAGAATTTAAGCATTGAAAGGTTTACAGCTTTATGGAAACGGATACCACCTTTGTAAGGTCCAATAGCACTATTGAACTGAACACGGTAACCTAGATTTGTTTGAACTGTTCCTTTATCATCAACCCATGCAACACGGAAAGTAATGATTCTGTCTGGTTCAACAATTCTTTCTACAATTTTAGCTTTTTCAAATTCTGGGTGTTGGTTATAAATACCCTCTACTGATTCAAGAACCTCGTGTACTGCTTGTAAGTACTCTTTTTCACCTGGGTGTTTAGCCTCAAGATTGGTCATTAATTCTTTAACATTCATTGTTTTACTCTTTTATTGAAATGTATTAAATGTATTTGTTTTCTGTAAACATAAACAAAACGAAATTTCATAAAGAATACTATTCTTTTATTGACCTCGTTTATATTTCGTTTGCACGGCTCAAAGATATAAAAAATAACATTATTGCAAGACTTTTTGCGATTATTTTTTCCAATATTGATTTTTTAGATAAGAGATACCATTAAAAACATACATTTTAGCCTTTATATAATAAGTAAGAATCTATTTGTAGCAATTTGAACTAAATCACTAGTTCTTTGTGTTATTAACAAATATTAAATTGAAAAGTTTATGATTCATTTAATATTTAAACAAAAGCAATGAAACTATAGATAGTTGTCTATATAATAACCTATAAACTATCTTAAAAGTAAGAGTAATATAAAGAATTTTTAGATTATCATTCTATATATAATATAAGTATAACAAAAGTATTTCTTTATTTAGATAATATTTATTAACTTTGTAGTGTATAAACGTGAGACTGAACAGCATCTGTATAGTATCCATGTGTTTTCACAAAAACACTTGCGTAATACATCATTACTAATTATCCGCTATTTGTAAAGCGGTACAAACAAAATATATTATGAATATAACATTTCCAGATGGAAGCGTAAGAGAATACGCAAACGGTACAACTGGTCTTGAAATTGCTCAAAGCATTTCGCCTCGTTTAGCAAAAGAGGTGTTAAGTATCACTATTAACGAAGAACTTAAAGATCTTCGCTACCCTATTGAAAAAGACGCAACTATAGTCCTTCACAAATGGGAAGACGAAGAAGGTAAAAAAGCATTTTGGCACTCATCATCTCACCTTCTTGCTGAAGCATTACAAGAACTATATCCATGTATCAAATTTGGTATAGGTCCAAGCATTGATAAAGGATTTTATTATGATGTAGACTCTGAAACGCCAATCACCGAATCTGATCTTGTTAAGATAGAAAAGAAGATGATTGAGCTTGCTCGTACAAGCGAAGAATTTACTCGTTGCGATGTTACAAAAGCGGAAGCTCTAAAAACATTTACTGAAAAAGGTGACGAATATAAACTTGACCTTATAAATGGTCTTGAAGACGGAACAATATCTTTTTACACAAATGGTGCATTCACAGATCTTTGTCGTGGACCACATATCCAATCAACAAATATAATTAAGGCAATAAAATTAACTTCTATTGCTGGTGCTTATTGGAGAGGCGACGAGAAAAATAAAATGCTTACACGTATATATGGAGTAACATTCCCTAAGAAATCTATGCTTGATGAATATATCAAGATGATTGAAGAGGCTAAACTACGTGATCACCGTAAAATCGGAAAAGAGCTTGAATTATTTCATTTTTCACAACGTGTAGGACTAGGCTTACCTCTTTGGTTACCAAAGGGAGCAGCTCTTCGCGAACGTCTTGAAAATTTCTTGAAAAAAGTTCAAAAAGCATACGGATACGAACAAGTTATAACTCCACATATTGGACTAAAAGATTTATATGTAACTTCTGGTCACTATGCAAAATATGGTGCAGATTCTTTCCAACCTATCCACACACCAGCAGAAGGAGAAGAGTTTTTATTAAAACCTATGAACTGTCCTCACCACTGCGAAATATATCGTGCAAAACCTCACTCTTATAAAGATCTTCCTATTCGTTATGCTGAATTTGGAACTGTATATCGTTATGAGCAAAGTGGAGAATTACATGGTTTGACTCGTGTTCGTGGATTTACTCAAGATGATGCTCACCTTTTTGTTCGTCCAGATCAACTAAGTGAAGAGTTCAAAAAAGTTATTGATATAGTTTTATATATTTTCAAAACTCTTGACTTTAAAGAATTTAACGCACAAATTTCTCTTAGAGATAAAACTAATAGAGAAAAATATATAGGTAGCGATGAAAATTGGGACAAAGCTGAAAAGGCAATTATAGAGGCTTCAGCAGAAAAAGGACTAAAAACTGTTATCGAATATGGAGAAGCAGCATTTTATGGCCCAAAACTTGATTTCATGGTAAAAGATGCTTTAGGACGTAAATGGCAACTTGGAACAATTCAAGTTGACTACAATCTTCCTGAACGTTTTGACCTTACATATACTGGAGCAGATGATAAACAACATCGTCCAATTATGATACACAGAGCTCCTTTTGGCTCGATGGAACGTTTTATTGCTGTTCTTATAGAACACACAGCAGGACGTTTCCCACTATGGCTAACACCAGAACAAGCAGTAGTTCTTCCTATCAGCGAAAAATATAATGATTTCGCAGAGAAAGTTTCTAAAGAGCTTAATTTACAAGATGTTAGATGTAGCGTAGATAGCCGTAATGAGAAAATAGGACGTAAAATTCGTGATAACGAAATTAAACGTACACCATTCTCACTTATAGTAGGAGAAAAAGAGGCTTTAGAAAACAGTGTTTCTGTTCGTAAACAAGGAGAAGGAGATAAGGGAACTATGAAAATTTCCGATTTTGCAGATTTTGTAAACGACCTTGTAAAAAACGAAGTGAAACCAATTAACTAAGAGTCAATTGCCTTTAAACAAAGATTTTATAAATTTTAATGTAAAAAAACACTTTTTTTCATTGAGATTTAGATGAAATATATATCTTTGCGTTGATAAAGGTCAACTTACAGATAAAACATAGACCAAAGTATAACTAAAATATAGGAGGATACAGCTATAGAGAGATTAAAAAACAAAGGACGATTTGGTTTTAGGCACAAAAGAGAGGCCCAACACAAAATCAATGAGTTTATCACCGCTAAAGAAGTGCGTGTGGTAGGAGAAGTAGTAGGAGAATCAAAAGTCATGCGAACTCGTGATGCAATAGATTTTGCACGTGAGTCAAGTTGCGATTTGGTTGAAATATCACCAAGTGCAGTGCCACCAGTATGTCGAATTATTGATTACCAAAAATTTCTTTATCAACAAAAGAAAAAAGCTAAAGAGATTAAAGCTAAAAGTTTGAAAGTTGTTATTAAGGAAATTCGTTTCGGTCCAAACACCGACGAACATGACTACAAATTTAAACTTAAGCATGCAGAAAACTTTTTGACAGATGGTTCAAAAGTTAAAGCATTTGTTTTCTTTAGAGGACGTGAAATCGTTTTTAAGGATAAAGGTGAAATTCTTCTTCTCAAATTTGCTCAAGAGCTTGCTGAATTATGCAAAGTGGAACAATTTCCACGTCTTGAAGGTAAAAAGATGATTATGATTCTCGCTCCAAAACCTAAAAAATAGGTTATACTTTATCAAAATGAAACACATTTATAGTGTGTCATTACTAAAAACATATAGATTAGATAATCTTATAAATATAAAAATAGAGCTTGTAAAATTTACAAACTCTATTTTTTTGCTATATATATCAAAAAATTATAATTTCAATAATTCTTCAACATAATCTCTACTATTAGATAAACGAGGAATTTTATTCTGTCCTCCAGTTTTTCCTTTACTTTCTAACCATTTCATAAAAGTCCCCTCAGGAACAACATTAACTTGTGGTCTTAATAAGGTAGTATCATCTGTTCTTTTCGCCTCGTAATCTGAATTTAATTTTTTCAGAGTATCATCAAGCGTATCTATAAAAAGATTTATGTCCTCAGGCTCTTTTCTAAACTCCACAACCCACTGATGACGACCTTTAACTTTATCATGCATAAATATTGGTGCCGAAGTATATTCAAAAACCGAAGAATTACTCACTTCGCAAGCTTTATCTATTGCATTTTCGGCATTATCTATAATTATCTCCTCACCAAAAGCATTCATAAATAATTTCGTTCTCCCAGTAATTATTATTTTATAAGGATCTGTAGATGTAAATTTCACGGTATCACCAATAAGATATCTCCAAAGACCATTTATTGTTGAAATCACCATTGCATAATTAACATCTTTCTTCACTTCTTCCAAAGGAATCGCTGAATCATAATTTTCTAGCGTATCTACTGGAATAAATTCATAAAAGACACCATAATCGAGCATCAACAACATACTTTTATCTTTAGGATCATCTTGAATAGCGAAAAAACCCTCCGAAGCATTATAAGTCTCTGTATATTTCATATTTGGAGATGTTATAATTCTCTTATACTCTTCTCTATAAGGAGTGAAAGCAACACCACCATGATAAAACATCTCTAAATTAGGCCAAATCTCACTTATATCTTTCTTCCCAGTATATTCAAGAATTTTATTAAGCATTACTAAATTCCACGAAGGAACACCAGCAATAGTTGTTATATTTTGATCTATACACTGTTCACATATACTCTCAATTTTCAAATTAAAATCTGATATTAAAGCAGTCTCTTTTTTTGGTAATCTAATTAAACTATAAAAAGATGGTGTATTATTTATCATTACAGCAGATAAATCACCACAACGAATATCGCCATGCGAAAGTTGTTCTATATTATGACTTCCTCCAAGAGTTAGAGCTTTTCCTTTAAAAAGATTTGTTTCTGGATATAAAGATGCTGTCAAAGCAATCAAATCTCTTCCACCCATAAAATGACATTTCTGAAGTCCTTGATTTGTCACGGGAATATATTTACTTTTGTTATTTGTCGTTCCAGATGATTTAGCAAACCAATTAACAGGTTTATCCCAAAGAATATTACTCTCCCCCATTCTCATTTTTTTAATATAGGGCTCTATATCTTCATAAGTGACAATAGGAATATGTTTTCTAAAATCTGAATATGTAAAATTATTTTTCACATTTCGCTCATTACCATAAACGGTAAGACTCAATGAATTCATAAGTTTCTTAAAAACTTTATTTTGAGTTTCTATTGGATTCTTTCTAATATTTTCTATCGCTCTAAGACGATAAGTAAATCCTAATTCTATTATATTATTTAATATTGACATAAATATAGAAAAATTTAATCTTAATAATCTATGCAAATATAGAAAATTTAAACTCTTTCAGCATATAATATGTAATTTAGTTTTACTAAAAATTATATTTTACTGATAATCAACACTATAATCTTTATTATTAAAATAAAGAACTTAAAAATTAGGATACTCAATTTTATTTACTACCTTTGTGACACCAAAACATCGCGGAGTGGAGCAGTTGGTAGCTCGTTGGGCTCATAACCCAAAGGTCATAGGTTCGAGTCCTG
>JADFUS010000013.1 GCA_015222165.1 Bacteroidota bacterium | reverse complement strand
GTGGTTTACAAACCCCCAAATGTAATTGTCGAATGTCCCGAACTCTTTTCTTACTTCTATAAAAGCAATTGCATTACTAATTGCAGATTTTATTTTTAGTTTATTCCTTATAATTCCTGCATTCTGAAGTAATTCTTCATATTTAGCCGCGTTATATTTTGCAACTTTTTCGAAGTCGAAATTATCAAATGCATCTCTAAAGTTTTCTCTTTTCTTAAGAATGGTCAACCAACTTAGTCCGGCTTGGAAAGTTTCTAAAATTAAAAATTCAAAAAGCTTATTGTCGTCATGTACTGGTTTACCCCATTCGTTATCGTGATAGTCAATGTAAATCTGATCTTTAGATACCCATGCACATCTAGCTTTCATATTTTTTTAGAAATAAAAAATCCTTACAATTTTAGGTTGTAAGGATTTACGATTAATAATTTACAGTTCTTATTCCGCAAGCTTGAAAAAAACTCTTAAAGCTTTCTTTATGATTACTGTTTGCTTGCTTAATAATCTCTTTTTTGTCTTTTAACTTTTCTTTGATTTTCTCTATTTTATTTTTCATGCCTCAATATTTTTTTGGTTGTTAGATTATTGTTTATTAAAAAATATTAAAGTTTAGATTAGCATTATTGAACTAATAAAGTATTTGTCAATAATACTATCTTAAACGTCTTGCAAAATAATAAAATTAAATAAACCTAATCGTGTGTCTGTTCTATTTTTTCACAATCATTAATGATTCTAAATATGGTTAATGATTTAATTTATTGAGCTATAAAATCATTTATCTAATACGTTTAATTTCATCAGATTCTAAAATTAGATTCTGGTTTTTTAAATTAGGAAGCTTGAAAAGTGCATCAGCTATAGTTTCGGCATTTATTGATTGATACTTTTTTAAGCTTCCAACTAAAAATATATTTAGTATCGAAAACAATAAATTAGCTATATTTTCGCCTAAACGATTTTCTTTCCTATTTCCTTTTATTAAAGAAGGGCGCAGAATATAAGTGCTTTCTATCTTTTCGTTAATTACTGCACTTTCCATTTCTCCCTTTGTTTTGTTGTAAAAAACAGAGCTATTTTCATCAGAACCAATTGCCGATATTACAGCAAAAAAAGGAATACTATTTTCTTTAGCTAGTTTAGCTGCTTTTGTAGGAATTCCAAAATCTATATCTCTATAAGCACTTTTATCTTTGGTTTTTGATTTGGTAGTACCTACACAACAGTAAACCTCATCTGCAGTGAAATCATATTTAAAATCCTCTAATTGTACAATATCGCCAATGAACTCAGTTATTTTAGCGTTTTTTATTCCAGCACTCCTACGAGAAAATAGTTTAATACTTTCATAACTGTCATCAGTTAATAATTTTTGCAAAAGTAAACTTCCTGTTAAGCCAGTAGCTCCAATTATTATCGCTGTTTTTTTCATTTGCTATGAAATTAAATATGATTAAAGTATTAGGTTTAAAGTTGATTAACATAAAGCATCAAATCTGCCAACCTATTTGAATACCCCATTTCGTTATCGTACCACCCAACTACTTTAACAAATTTATTATCGATAACAGATGTTAGTAGAGAATCAAAAGTACACGAATATGGATTCCCAATAATATCAGTAGACACAATTGGGTCTTCAATGTATTTCAATATTCCTTTAAGTGAATTTTCTGAAGCATTTTTGAATGCTCTATTTATCTCTTCGATATTTGCATCTTTTTTTACATTGAAAGTAATGTCGGTTAAAGAGCCATCTGGTACAGGAACTCTAATTCCACACCCTCCAATATGAGTGTCTAAGTGAGGGAAAATTTTAGTTATTGCCTTTGCTGCTCCTGTTGTTGTGGGAACAATAGATTGTGCACCAGCTCTTGCTCTTCGCAAATCTTTATGAGGAACATCGTGAAGTTTCTGATCTGTGGTATAAGAGTGAACTGTTGTAATATAAGCGGTGTCTATTCCGTATAAATCGTCGATTACTTTCACAAGAGGAGCCGCATTGTTAGTTGTACATGAGGCATTAGAAATAATTGTGTCGGCAGAATTTAGAATCTTTTCATTTATACCTAAAACTATTGTTTTAATATCATCATCTTCGGGTGGAGCAGATATAATTACTTTTTTTGCACCATTATCAATATGCATGCCTGCGAGTTTTTTAGTTTTGAATAATCCTGTTGCTTCAACAACAAAATCAATGTCTAAATCTCTCCAATTTAATTTATTTAAGTCTTTTTGATTGAAGGTTTTTACAGTTTTTCCATCTATAATTATTGAATTTTCTTCAGACGAAATTTCAGCATCAAAAATCCTGTGAATTGAATCGTACTTAAGTAGGTGAGCAAGTGTTCTAGCATCTGCTAAATCGTTAACTGCAACAATCTCAAATTCCTTTCTGTTGTGCAATACCCTAAAAAGTACTCTTCCTATTCTTCCAAATCCGTTTATTGCTACACGTATTTTTTTCATTCTTTTTGATTATATGGTTATCATTGCAATATTACCTATTACATTTTAATTATGAGAGTCATCCGTGTAGTATAAATTTATGAAATTTGACAGCTTATTTATATTTGGTTGACTTAAAATAATTATTTTCGCATTGATTTTAATAATGCAATTAATATGTCGGAATTAACAAAACAAGATCTTCATAATTTAGGAATGAATATAGTAGGCAAAGATCTTGAAAAACAAAAATATGAGTTCTTAGCTGTAAATAGCGATTTAAAAAAGAATCCTCAGTTTATAGTTAAGAATGGAGATGAAAGCTTAATCTTTATTGTTGTAAAAACAGTCATGTATCCTGATGAGCCTGATAGTTTTGATGCAATTTGGATGGAGACATTTAAAATACATGCAAAAGATAAAAACGCAATTTTATATTACGCTGGTGTTGGGCTTGCAAATAGCGAGGATATGACTAAACCACTGAGCAAGGAGAGTGGATATATTGTAAAGTATAACGGGTTAAAAAAGGTATAAGATGTTAAATAAAGTTTTAGGCTTGCTGTTGTTTGTGGGGGTGTTGTTTTCATCGTGTTCAAACGAACCAAGGCTTGTAGAAAAATCATTAGCAGGATATGTTATTGGCACAACGTACCACATTAAGTATCTTTCGGAAAAAGGAGAGAGTTACCAAGTACAGATTGATAGTGTTTATGATGCCATTATAAAATCAATGTCTACATATGAGCCTACTTCTGATATTTCTAAAATTAATAATGGAGATACAAATATTGTTGTAGACCATATGTTTGTTGATGTTTATAAAACTTCGGAGAAAATATGGAAAGAGACTGATGGTGTGTTTGACCCTACAATAGGAATAATGGTTAATGCTTGGGGTTTTGGACCTAAGAAACAATTAAATAATCTGAATAAAGCAAAGGTTATACAATTGATGAAAACTGTTGGTTTCGATAAAACTAGAATATTATCCAATGGATTTTTTCAGAAGGATTTTGCTGAAACACAGATAGACTTTAATGCAATAGCTAAAGGATATACTTTAGATAGAGTTGCTGTGTTTTTCAATCAGAAAGGATTGGAAAATTACTTAATAGAAATAGGAGGGGAGATAGTTGCAAAAGGAGTTAAGCTTGATGGTAGTAAATGGCGTATAGGAATTGATGATCCAAATCAGAATGAAGACAGACCACTAAGTGCTATTGTAGATATTACAGATAAGGCCATGGCAA
Organism: Bacteroidota bacterium; assembly: GCA_015222165.1. Taxonomy (GTDB): domain Bacteria; phylum Bacteroidota; class Bacteroidia; order Bacteroidales; family Rikenellaceae; genus JADFUS01. Next base: position 1,721 of record JADFUS010000013.1, on the reverse strand, counting down.
CATCAGGTAATTACCGCAGATTTAGAGTTGATTCTCTTACAGGCGAGAAGTACGTTCATACTATTAACGCTAAAACAGGTTTTACAAGTAGAAGTAATATTTTGAGTGCTTCTGTTATGGCAGATAATTGTACACTTGCCGATGGATATGCTACTACATTTATGGCGATGGGACTAGACGATACAAAAGAATTTTTGAGTAAACACCCAGAGCTCGAAGCATATTTAATTTATGTTGATGAAGAAGGTAATTGGAAAAAATATATGACTAAAGAATTCTCGTTGAGTTTGGAGTAGAAGCTGAAACTAGACGTAAACATGAAGCTGAAGCATCATTATTTAGTTTGAATCATCGCTATGCGATTATGAAAATATTTTACACAAAATAGCCCCGTCATTTACGACGAGGCTATTTTTTTTAGATGGATAATTATCCATTTATTTCTTAGAAGCTAAATACTTCTCCCATTTCCATGCAGAAAGTGTCATCTCGTCTAACGATAATTCAGCTTTCCAACCTAATACTTTGTTTGCTTTATCAGTAGATGCATAAATCTGTTCTACATCACCACCTCTCCTTGGTGCAACAGAATAGTTAAGCTTTTCGCCAGTAGTTTTTTCGAAAGAATCAATTACTTCTTTTACTGAGAAACCTTTACCTGTACCGAGATTGAAAATTTCAAATTGACTTTCGCTTTTACCACCAATCATTCTTTCGATAGCTTTTACGTGAGCCTTTGCAATATCAACTACGTGAATGTAATCTCTTACTGCAGTACCATCGGGAGTGTTGTAATCATCTCCAAAAATCTTTAATTCATCTCTTAAGCCTATAGCTGTTTGAGTAATGAATGGCATAAGATTGTTAGGTGTGCCTGTTGGTAATTCTCCATTCTCGCCACTTTCGTGAGCTCCAATAGGATTGAAATACCTTAATGCAATAGCATTGAAATTTTCAGTAGCTATTGTTTGGTCTATAAGCATTTGTTCTCCAATTTGCTTGGTATTCCCATAAGGAGATTCTGCTGGTACAACAGGAGTTTCCTCTGTTGCTGGCAAAACATCTGGCTGACCATAAACTGTAGCAGAAGATGAAAAAACAATATTTTTAACTTTACTTGTAGTCATTGCATCAACAACGTTGGCTAAAGAAACTAAATTGTTTTTGTAATACATCATAGGGTGAGCCACCGATTCACCTACAGCCTTGTAAGCTGCAAAATGAATTATCGCATCAATATCGTATTCTTCAAAAAAGTCGTCAACCTTAGCACTATCTCTAAGTTTGAATTGTTCAAAAATAGGGCGCTTACCAGATAGTTTTTCAATTCTATCAAGCGACTCAATTGTAGAGTTAGATAGGTCGTCGATTATTAAAACTTCATGACCTGCTTTTATTAATTCGATAGCAGTATGGGAACCTATATATCCCGTTCCTCCTGTTACTAGTATGTTACTCATCTTTGTGTTTATTTATGGTCTGCTAATTTAACCTTTCTTATCTTTAAAAAATAAGAATATTTGAAATAGATTACCTTGTTAATGCAAACGTAGCACCACCTCCAATATAACCTTGTAGGGTAACAGAACTAGCACTTACACCTGAGCCACCTGTTCCTATATATAATCCACCGTATGCAATAGGAGCCATCATTCGTGCTTCCAGTTTTAAACCAAGTTTCGGAGTAAAATAATATTTTATACCACCTCCTAATGTTACTG
>JADFUS010000012.1 GCA_015222165.1 Bacteroidota bacterium | reverse complement strand
TAATTTGTGTAGTATATGTTTTACCTGTCATATTTAGATTTTTATCTAATTCGGTAATAGTTACTTTAGAACCTCTGACAAAAGGTCCTTTTTGAATGACACCATAAATGTCACCTTCAGTTATATTTTCAGGTATTTTTGTATTTGGATCTTTTTCGCAACTTGACATTAATATTAAGAATATTAAAGAAAGTATACTTAGTAAATTTTTCATATTGAATCTAATTTTTAATATTTTAGTATAAATTGTAATTTTTATTAATTAATTTTACAAAAATAGTAATAATAATTTAAAATTCCAAAAATAAATTATTTATGATAATTTATTTTTGGAATTCATTTTATAGCGATGTGATATAATCTGTTACTCCTTTTATGTCGTTGGGCGAAAACCATTTTATTGTCTCGTCTCTCCTAAACCATGTCATTTGGCGTTTTGCATAACGTCGAGAATTGCGTTTTATGAGTTCTATAGCCTCTTCTTTTGTTGTTGTGCCGTCAAAATAATCGAATAATTCTCTATAACCTACGGTTTGCAAAGAGTTATATTCTCTAAGATGATAAACACTTCGTGCCTCTTCTTCAAGACCTTGTTCTATCATCATATCAACTCTTTTATTGATTCTATCATAAAGTTCTGCTCTGTCTCTTTCAACTCCTATTTTAACTATGTTAAATGGTCGTTTTATTGCTTTACCTTTGCGAATAGATGTGTATGTGCTTCCCGTTGAACGACACACCTCAATAGCTCTTATTACTCTTACACGGTTGTTTTTATCGATTTTATCGTAAAATTCAGAATCTTTATTTTTTAACTCTTCAAGAAGATTTTTTCGTCCTTCTTCAGATTTCCATAGTTCGTTTAATTCTTCTCTTAATGTTTTATCAACATCGGGCATATCATCTATTCCTTTGCATACAGCGTCAATATACATTCCAGAACCTCCCACTAAAAGAACGTTTTTATGCGTTTTAAAAAGTTCGGTGATGATTTCCATAGCTTCACTCTCATAACGTCCTACATTATAGTTTTCGAGTGCTGAGACATATTGAAATAAATGATGTGGAATTTGTGCCTTTTCTTCGTTTGTGGGGGTTGCTGTGCCAATAGTCATCTCTTTATAAACTTGGCGTGAGTCACCACACACGATATGAGCATTAAAATAGCGACCTATCTCAATGCTCATATCTGTCTTTCCGACACCAGTAGAACCAATTATTATTATTAGTGTCTTATCCATTAATAGTATTCCTCTTCTTCATATGCTCCTTCAAATTCTTCACCAAATCCGTCAAATTCGTCATCAAAATCTTCCATGATATCGCTGAATGCTGATTTTCGTATTAGAATATCATCATCATTTTTGATTTTTTTTGGTGCTTCACCCTTCGATGTAGATATTTTAGGGTACTTCTCTCCCTCTTCTTTTTTCTTGCTTTCCATAAGTGTAATATATAGAGAGCTGTCATTTAGAATATCGTATACATATAATAATCGTTCATGTTTTTTATGAATAATTTGACCCAAGAGAACGACGTCCATACAAATAGGCGTATATTCTCCTTCCTCTTCGTCATCTAAATCCATATCAATATAGGTATACTCATTTAGTTTTTCCCAATTTTCATTAGATAGAAAAAAAGTATTCATTTCATTATCTTCAAATTTTAGATCTTTTGTAATAAGGTCATGAAAAGTTTTTAATGTTGCATCGTAAGGAAGTTCATAATCACGTATAAATTCCTCGTTTTCTGTTGATAACACTCTGAATTTGAATATCATAGACGTCTTCATATTTTTCTTTATCGTTACTTTATGTTAGTTTGGTTCTTCAAAGATATGTATTTCTGATAATTTATCAATAATTTTTTATAATTTTGATGAATAAAAACATAACTTTTTTTCTTATGGCATTAAAAATAGGCTTCGATGCAAAACGTTACTTCTTCAATAACAGTGGTTTAGGTAATTATAGTAGGAGTAGTGTATCTCTTCTCTCAAAATATTATCCTGAGGACGATTATGTTCTTTTTTCTCCTAAACATACAGATAATTACCACACATTGCTTGCCAAAAATAATTCTATGGCATATCCAACAGCTGGGAAATTGAAAAAAGTTCCCTCTTTATGGAGAAGTTATGGTATGTCTGAAGATATAAATAAAAATAATATTCAGATTTATCATGGTCTTAGTAATGAAATTCCTTACGATATTTTAAAGGCTAGTTGTAAAAGCGTGGTGACAATTCATGATTTGATTTTTGTTCATATGCCACATCTTTATAAACCGTTTGATAGGTTTATATATAAGAAAAAATATCGTGATAGTTGTAATAAGGCTGATAAAGTTATTGCTATAAGTCGCCAGACTCACGATGACCTTGTAAATATTTGGAACGTGCCAACAGAAAAAATAGATGTTGTTTATCAAGGTTGTAATAGCATTTTTTATGATATGGCTTCTGATGAGCATAAAGAAAATGTTCGTTTAAAATATAATCTTCCTAGGGAGTATATTTTAAGTGTTGGAACAATTGAGGAGCGTAAAAATTTGGGACTTACTCTTAAAGCTATGAAAGAGGGAAATATAGATATGCCTTTGGTGGCGTGTGGTAGACAAACTCCATATACTGACGAGCTTAAAAAATATGTTTCAGAAAATAATATGACTAGCAAAGTTTTGTTTATTCATAACGTAGATTTTGAAGATTTACCAGCAATATACCAAATGGCAAATGTTTCTGTTTATGCTTCAAAATATGAAGGATTTGGAATTCCTATAATTGAATCTTTAAATAGTCATACTCCTATGATAACTTCTAAAGGTGGTGTGTTTTCGGAAACGGGAGGTGATGCTTGTATCTATATAGATAATAGTAGTGTTGAGGAGATGATAGATGCTTTGAATAGAGCTATAAACGATACTCCATTACGTAAAGAGATGATTTCTAAAGGTTTAGATTATGTGAAACGTTTTGCTGATGAAGAGGTAGCAAAAAATATTCATGCTGTTTACGAAAAGTTATATTAGTAATTTAATAACATAAAACTAGCAGTGTCAAAGTGAAAATCTTGACACTGCTAGTTTTTTTTATATTAAATATTAAATATTTTTTATTATTTTATAACTATTTCTTTCGGGTGCTTTACGGCTCATTAATTCAGCTAAAAGTCCTGTCATGAAAAATTGAACTCCAAGGATTATTGCTAAAATAGCAAGGAAAAATAGAGGTTGTGCTGTTACAGCTCGTACCATTTGTCCCGCACTTTGTAAACATAATTTTTCTATTATTATATATGCAACAGAAAATCCACCCATTAAAAATAGCAAAGTGCCAAAAGCTCCAAAAAAGTACATTGGAGATTTAGAAAAACGTGTTAGAAAAGTTACTGTAAGTAAATCTAAATAACCTTTCATCATACGTTCGATACCATATTTTGATACTCCGTATTTTCTTGCTCTATGGTGTACTATTTTTTCTCCTATTTTTTTGAAGCCTGAAGCTTTAACTAAAACAGGAATATATCTGTGCATCTCTCCATATACCTCAATGCTTTTTACAACATCATTGCGATATGCTTTAAGTCCACAGTTGAAATCGTGTAGTTTTATTCCGCTAACTATACGTGCTGTATAATTAAAAAATCTGCTAGGAATAGTTTTCCCCATAGGGTCATATCTACGACGTTTCCAGCCAGAAACCATATCGAAACCTTCTTCAACAATCATTCTGTGCAACTCAGGAATTTCATCTGGAGAGTCTTGCATATCTGCGTCCATAGTGATTACTGAATCGCCAAGTGCATTTTCAAAACCAACAAATAAAGCTGCTGATTTGCCATAGTTATGTTGAAATTTGAAGCCTTTTATAGGATAATCATTAGAAAGTTCTTCTATTTTTTCCCATGTATTATCATTGCTTCCATCATCAATTAAGAGAGCCTCATAAGATAATGATGCCGATTTCATCACTTTACTAATCCATGCCATCAATTCTGTTAGCGATTCTTCTTCATTGTATGCTGGTATTACCAATGATACGTCCATAAATTAATTATTTTATAATTTCTATACCTCCCATATATGGAACAAGAACTTTAGGAATTCTTATACCTTCTGGAGTTTGATTGTTTTCAAGAATTGCAGCAAGTATACGAGGAAGAGCCAAAGAACTTCCATTAAGTGTGTGTGCAAGTTCCTTATTTTTACCGCTTCTATAGCGTAATTTTAATCTGTTTGCTTGGAAAGATTCAAAATTAGAAACAGATGAAACTTCTAACCATCTATCTTGACCTGCAGAGTAAACTTCAAAGTCAAAAGTTAACGCAGAAGTGAAACTTATATCTCCACCGCATAATCTTAAAAGTCTGTATGGTAATTCTAATTTTTTTATTAGGCTCTCAACATGAGCGACCATATCTTTAAGAGTATCGTAAGAATTTTCTGGTTTAACAATTTGTACAATTTCAACCTTGTCGAATTGGTGTAATCTGTTTAATCCTCTAACATCTTTGCCATAAGAACCAGCTTCACGACGGAAACATGGTGTATATGCAGTCATTTTTATAGGAAGATCTTTTTCATCAACAATACTATCACGGTAAACATTTGTTACTGGAACTTCCGCTGTAGGAATCATATATAGATTATCTTCACCTATATAATACATTTGTCCTTCTTTGTCTGGAAGTTGTCCTGTACCATATCCAGATGCTTCGTTAGCAACTATTGGAGGCATGATTTCATTGTAACCTGCAGATGTATTCATATCAAGGAAAAAAGATATCAGAGCTCTTTGAATTCTTGCCCCAAGACCTTTATATACTGGAAATCCTGCTCCAGCAAGTTTATTTCCTAATTCGAAATCTATAATATCATATTTTTTAGCAAGTTCCCAGTGAGGAAGAAAATTCTCGGGAAGATCAACTTTTGTGTCAACAAGTTTTTCAACTTTATTGTCACTTTCACTTTTACCAACAGGAACACTAATATGTGGTGTGTTTGGCATTTTAAGCAAAATAGATGTTATAGCTTTTTCAAGCTCTCCCATTTTTTCCTCAAGCTTTTTAGATTTTGCTTTAAGCTCTACAGTCTCTTGTTTTTTTATATTTGCTGTTTCAACTTCGCCTTTTTTAAATAACATACCAACTTCTTTTGCGATCATATTTAGTTGGTTGTTTATTTGGTCAAGTTCTGTTTGAACTTTACGTTTGTTTCCGTCAAGTTCGATGATTTCTGCAATGTTTTCTTTTGCATTGTATCCTTTTACAAGCAGTCTTTCAATAATGAAATCTGGTTGTTCTTTTATCGCTTTTAATGTTAACATTATATTCTATTTAAAAAAGATATTTTACTTTTAAGCCTACTTCTTCCCACATACTTTTGCATGATAGGTTGATTGTTGGTTTGTAATCTATAGCAATTGCTAATGGAATGTCGGGAAATGCATATTCAAATCCAACAACAGGATCTATACCTATAGCAAATTTTGTGTCTGCGTGATGTCCTAAATTATATGCTCCCATATTTACACCTCCACCACCATAAAAATCAAGATCATCGATTATTGACATATGGTAACGGTATAATGCAGTTACCATTGGTGCATCGTGTATAGTGTTATATGAAACAGATGTTTCAATAGACGATGTAGTTGTCAAAAATGCCGAGACATTAATACCAACAGCTGGTCCAATAGTTAAACCTGCCGAATAGTGGTAACTTTGCCCTTTTGCGGGCGATATAGCAAAAGCTATAATTGAGAATAGAACTAAAAAAATTTTTCTCATTTTTCTTATCATTTATATTCAACAAAATTAATAAAAATAGATGACAAAACAATATTTTATTTATTAAGATATTTGCTAAAATAAAAGAGCAACCTAAAAGGTTGCTCTTTTATACTATATATAGTTAATTTTTATTTTCCAAGTATAAATCTGATGCCTATTTCGTTTCTTAGTTTAGCTATATTTTGTTGTTCTTCGCTAATTGCTATACCACCACTATAAAATATGCGTGCATAGTCTGAAGCCCATACTGAAGCAAATGTATTTACTATGTCATTACTAGCGTAAGTTGCTCCTATTTCTACATATTTTTTATATCCAAAAAGAAGTCCAGCATCTGCAATGCCTTTAAGATCATTTCCCCCTTGATAGTTGCTATAAGCTACATAACTAACAATAGGTGCTATTTTAAATCCTTCAATAATGTTAATATCATATTTTGCAAAAGTATAGATATTATATTCAACATCATCTCTAAACATTAATTTTGAGGATACCCCAACTTTTAAATTATCAAATTTATATGCAAGACCAATTTCAGCATAACCCTTTGTCATATCTTTTATTTCAGGATTATTATTTTTTAATTCGCTGTCAAATTTGTCCATATCAACACCTCCACCAATACCAAAAACTATAGTGTGTTTATTATCTGCAAAATTTAGATTATAGTTATATGTTAGACCTCCAGAAATTGCTGTTCTTTTATCAGAAGGAGTAGAGTAGTTAGCTTTTAAACCGACACCCATATTATCCATAAATTGAGAGTGTAAATTTAAGTTTGTATTGTTATATTCTTGGTCAGAACTTACAGGTATGCAATAAAGAGCGTTTATGTCGACAAGATTATTTTCAAATCGATAAGCTGGATTTACTAATTCATGTTTGAAAATTGATGCTCCATAACGAAATTCTTGGGCAAATGATTTCGTTGCAGGTAAAATCAATACTGTAAGTATTGCTATAATTAAACTTTTTTTCATTATTTCTATTGTCTAAATATTATCTTATTATTTAATAACTTCTATTTTACCTCTTGTTATTAAAGTACCGTTAAGAGTGTAAGTATAAACATATGTACCTCGAGTAAGGTTCTCTACTTTAAGGCTATTCCCTTCGTTTACTTTAACTTCTTTTATTATAGTTCCATTTTTTGTTATGATAACCAAAGTTTCATTAGGAATATTTTCAAGAATAGTTGGATTATCTCCAATAGTGACAATAGTTTCTGCTATAGCTTCTGTTGTTATACCATCGTCTTGTTTAGGTTTTTCAGGGTCTTCATCTTCTTTAATTTCTTTTCGTACTATAATATAGTCACTAGCTTTTTTTATAAGACCTCCATCAACAGTTAGCTGGACATCATAAGAACCCTCTTTTTTATATTTAACTTTAGGATTTGCTTTGTTTGATGTTGCAGGAGTTCCTCCAGGGAAACTCCAAGAGTATGAACTTATTTTTTCGATAGGAAAAGCTAAGGCAGTGAATTGAATGCTACCGTCTTTTTTGATATATTGTTTGTCCGATGAAAAATTAACAGAAGTTTCAATATTTCCATCTTTATCTTGACCGACAATTACACTTTTATTAGGTGCAGAATTATAACCGATACTTTTTATAACAGCAGATTTCCCAGAAGCATCGACATTAAGTTTTATCCATCCAAATACTACAGAATTGTCACGTGAAGGAATGGCAAAAGAAATATATGCTTCTTTTCCTCTCCAATCTTCATATATTCCTTTAGCATTTATTAGAGGTTTTGCAGAAGAAGATATTCTACGCATGTATTTTTTAGAATCAATAGTTTCACCGCTATAAGATAATTTAATATTTCGTGTTATGCCATTACACATAACGTAACAACCGAAGTTAGCATCTCCTTTTTCGACATATTCCATTCCGTCTATAATAAGTGCATTGTTCACTAATTTTATAGATAATGAAGGTACTGTATAGTCTTTAGGGAAATCATATGAGAATGAACCATTACCATTGGTAAGTTTATAATCAATATCTTCAACAATATAGTCATATTTATCGATACAGTCAATATCAAATTCGTAAGAGTCATTTTCAAAAGTTATACCATAATTTTCAAGCATATTACTATAAAAACGAACCGTTGCTTTTGTGCTATTTGTTTTTTCGTGAGCAGAAATTTTTCCTTTAACAGAAAGTTCAATTGTGTTATATGATATTTTTTTAAGTTTCATTGTAAGACCACTTGGAAGATTGCTTACGCTCATACTACTTGTTATATCATCATCTTCATCACCTTTTATTTTAATAGTTTTACCAATTATTGTTAAGGTAAGTTTACTATCAAAAGAGCCATCGTTTGTTGACGGAGTTTCAAGAAAACGAGAATTTGGTATTGCAATACCTGCTTTACCGTTTGGAAGAAGAACGTTATGTGCATTTGTCCATATACTTTTTCTTGCTGTATGTTTTCTATCTTCAAGAGCTGCAACAATTCTTGCCATTTGACCTGGAGTAAAATTTGCATATTGGTCAGTATAGTTCATGAAATTTTGCCAATTTGTTATTTCTCCACGACAGTTTTTATCTGTTTTTGTCCATAAACTATGTGCAACCATTGGTGTGTCTTCAACACAATCTCCTAATTCTAATTCAGTTTTTCCTTCGTATCCACGAGGAACGCAAGAATCAGTTTCAAAAGGGTGCATTAAGTCTAACCAGTGACCAAGTTCATGAGAGAAAACAGAACGAAAATTTTCATTTAAATAGCCATAAGGACTATTTCCAGTAAGTCCAGAAACCATTTTATCCCACTCTGGAGTTCCTTTTTCAGGAGTTGGATTCATATTTCCGTCAAGATAAGAACCATTATATACTACACGTGAAGTGTTGCTATTTGTCATTTGAGTATTTGGATACCATGATACACCTGAATTTGTGTATTTTTTATCAGCATATAGATCTCGCATAATATAAACATTTAGATAACGTTTGTTATCCCATGCATATTTACGTATTTCGCTATCAGCACCACTTCCATTACCGAAACCACTTTTTTCTTCAAAGAATTCAACACCTGTAGTATAATTTCCTTCAGGGTCTTTGTTTGCTAATATAAATTCTATATTGGGCATGAATTGATATGAAAATTCTATACCATAATCATTTTCTTGATAATGTCTAAAACCATCATATTTATTATTGCCTTGCCAATCTTCATTTGTTGTTTTTAATGCTTGAACAACTGTTTCGTAAGTTACGGTTGTTCCTCCATTAAATTCTGTTCCAAAGACATGGAAAACAACAGGAATTTGATAGGAGCCATTA
>JADFUS010000005.1 GCA_015222165.1 Bacteroidota bacterium | reverse complement strand
TGATTAGGGCAACTATAGTTTTTCCACTTCCTACATCTCCCTGCAATAATCTATTCATTTGTATTCCAGAAAGAGTATCACGTCTTATCTCCTTAATAACTTTTTTCTGAGCATTTGTAAGCTCAAATGGGAGACATTCCTCATAAAAAGTATTAAATTTATCTCCTAGAATTGGGAAAACAAGACCTTTATTTTTCGCTATACGTATATTTTTCTGATTAAGCAATGAGAGCTGAACCATAAAGAATTCTTCAAATTTCAACCTTCTCTGTGCCTCACGTAAAAGAGGTTCACTTTGGGGAAAATGAATATTATAAAGAGCTTTTGCCAAAGACATAAGCTGATATTTTTTTAAAATTTCTGTGGGTATAAATTCTTGGATATTTTTATATACGAGTTTCCACATTCCAAGAACTAAACCAGCGATAAATTTGGTATTACAACCTGCTTTATTTAGTTTTTCTGTGGTAGAATAAACACCATAGACTTTGGGCTTATTAAGATTATTTTCAAAATAAGGAATATCAAATTCAGGGTGAGAAATATTCAAAACTCCATTATAAAAAGATGGTTTTCCGAAAAATATATATTCTCTATCAATCTCCAAACGTCTTTTTATGTAGTCAACAGCGCCAAACCAAACCATAGAAGCAACGCCCGAATCGTCTGCCACAATAACATTCAATCGTTTCGCTCTTCCTACGCCATGTTCAGAAATAGTTCTAACTCGTGCTTTTATTTGGATATAAGCAAGATTATCGTCTTTTATTTGGTTTATCTTATAGAAACGTGTTCTATCTATATAACGATAGGGATATAAATGTAATAAATCGTCAAGAGTAACCAGAGACAACTCGCTTTGAAGAAGAGTTGCTCGACGTTTACTTACTCCATTAAGCACCGAAATTTCTTTATCAAATAAATTATCTTCCATTTTTACTGACTTATAAATAAGTATGTTATATGACCTTTTTGACTATCCGATGAATTTTTATCTATTGTAAAACGAGATAACGTAGCTGCCTCTTCCGACATCTCTTTAAGACAAGAATCTGAAAGTCCACTTCCCGAAACAGCTTCTGCCGAGGATACATATCCATCGGCTTCAACAACAATATTCACAACAACACGTCCTCCTCTTTGACAACGATATGCTGGAATTTCAAGATAAATAACTTTTCTCCCTTTAAGATTAAAAGAGACTGTAACATTTCCCTTAACAACACTTTTTCCTGCAATAACATTTTCATTAGAATTACCTATATCTTTTTGAGAATCATCTCCAGAAGGGATAGCAGACTCTTCGTTGTTAACATCTTGCAATCCTTTTTTATAACTAGCTCTATTTGCCTCTAACTCTTGTTGTACTTTTTTTGCCTCCTCATAAAGCTCATCACTATTGATGTTTTTCTCATCTTTAAGCTCAGTATCAAGGTTATTATTTTCATCTACGGCAACATTTTTCACTGGCTCACTTGCCATACGCTTCATCTCCTCAACAAAACGCTTATCCTCTTTTTGCTTTTTAGTCTCTATTTTTGGCTGTTCTATTTCTTCTATAGGCACATCTATATAAACACTGCCTATAGTGTTATAGTCCACCATATCATATCTTACAAACATTATCGATAATAAAATAATAAGATATGTTATAGATACGAAAACCACCTCTTTACGATTACGATATAGCCAATCATCTAGGCTTTTTTGTGCTTTAGCAAAAGGAAGTAAATTTTGTAATGGGTGTTTTTCGTCTATCTTAACACCTTTTTTAATACGATTTTTAGAATAGAAATCATTAACAGACTTTCCACTTTTCGTAGAAAATCTATCAGAAACTCTTTTCTTATTACTATTAATTGAAGATATTGTATTTTCTTTTTTTTGCGACATATTGTATATTAATATAGAGGCATAAAGGTACTCTTTTTTTTAAAAAAATCAAAAAAATATCGGAGTACTTATAAAAAGCACTCCGACAAACAATTAAATATATTATATATACTATTTCAATACAATTTCATTTTTACCAGCCAAAGAACCATCTACATAAAGCTCAACAATATAAGCTCCTTTTTCAAGACCTTCGCATGGGTGATATATACTTACGTTTATATCTTTATTAGCATAATCTACAGTACGAGATTCTGAATAAGGAAGTTTATTTCCTTCAAAATCAAAAACTTTACTTTGAGAATCAGAAATAACATAACCTGATGGATCCATTACTCTAGCATAAATTGTGCGTTCTCCTGGTTGAGCAATTGAATTAGCTAAAAGAGTGAAATCTACACGAAGTTTGTCTGCTCTTCTTATTCTAACTTTTCTATCACGAGAATTTATTGGTTCAACACTTATGTTAGTAACAAAAAGCATCTCTCCAGCTTTAATTTTTGCGTTAAGCTCTTTTGTTTTTTCCTCTGCAAGCTCAGCTCTATGTTGTGTAGCTTTTATTTCTGAACGATATTGAAGATTTTCTTCCGAAAGAACGACGTTTTTATCATTCAACTCTTTAATCTGCTCAACATATTTTTTCATTATAGAACGAAGTGTTCCAAGTTCTTTTTTATATTTTCTGACAGTATTTGCATTCCAATTACGCTCTTTTCTCATTCTTGACATCAAAGAATCTGCACGGTGACGCTCTATGTTTAAACTATCCGATATCTCCATATTTGATGTTTCCAAATCTCCCAAAGAAACAAGTGTTTCACTAAGTTGAGTTTGAATCATCTCTTTCTGAGCTGTAAGTTGTTTTTGCTCCTCTTTCATCGAAGAAATATTCATAATAAAAAGGACTGTAACAACAGCTATCACTACAGATAATATTATCACTCCTAATTTATATCCCTTACCTTTTCCAGGTTCGTTGTTTGATGCTTCCATATATGCGATTTTTTTAGTTAATAATAAATTACTACTACTATTATGCAAATATAATAATATTATTGATTTAGACAATGACTAATTAAACAAAATTTAATTATTTTTTCGTATATTTGCATGATGAAAAGTGTTGTAAAAGCAAGAGTTATGAAAAGTTTAAAACTATCTATATTTGTTATTTCACTATTGCTTAGTGGATGTGTGTCGGGGAAAAAGTTTACAAAAGTATCAGATTCTTACATTAAATGTAAGGCTGATTCACTACGTCAATCTAATTCTTTAAAGGCTATAACAAAAGAGAAAGGTAACCTTATCATCAAAACACTATCATTACAACAAGATTCTATACATAAAGAACAAGAATATAAAAAGCTCCAAGCTCAATATGATATGTTACTTCAAAGTGGTTCTAATGAAATAACAAATATCATGCGACGTATTAAAGAAAAGAAAGAAAAAGATAGAAGATATAATAAATCTAACTTTGTTATTTCACAAGGAGAGATAGATAACTCCTTAGATAAAATATATTCAGAACTAGGTTCAAAGATTTATAAACTTAACCCAGAAGATATAAAGCTTAATAAAACAAAATTATCTGTGAAATTAAGTGTTAAGAATAGCTATATGTTTACAGAAAACTCTGTAGCTCCTTCAAAAGATGGGAAATATATTATAAATGCCATTTGCAGAATTATAAAAGATAGAAATATGTTTAACGTCAATATTTCGAGTAATATCACTACAACAGAGCTATATAACAAAATGAATAGACCTGTTATTAATAATATTCTGAAAAATATTTATAGTTTAGATTCTTCTATAGACACACTTAATGGGAAAAAAACTATTGAAAATTTAATAGTAAAAGGATATATAGATAAAAAAACAGAGCTACAATCTATTGATAATGAATTATATATAAAAGGAGACTCTCTGCTTATTGTAAAAAATGAAGCCGAAAAGCACAGTAAACTAATGAATAACCGTATAGAGACCGAATATCAGAGCTACACGGCAGATAGTATTTCCATTATTAATGCAAATAATAAGCTAAAAGAAGTAACTTCTATTTTTGAAAAAAATGAAAATGAAAGGCTAAAAAATAGAACTTCTATTTCTGAAAATGATATTAAAATAGAAATACAACAAAATAAGATTGACTCTATTGAAGAGATAAAAACTTTTAAAATAGAGAAAATAAACTCTTTAATAGCAAGAATAGAAAAATTGCCCAACTCTTCAAAAAGCGATAAATTAAATATTATTACATCGCTAATAATAAAAGATTGTGGCAAAGATCTTGACAAAAATAAAATTATTGCAGAAAGAGTCTATATATCTTCTAGCATAAAAGACGAAACAAATTGGTTAGAATTCGTTATAAAACCAGATATTGAAAGAATAATTGGAGAACAAAAACATAAAAATATTTATGACTAAATATAAAAGAATATTGCTAAAACTTAGCGGAGAATCGCTAATGGGAGCAAAAGGCTATGGCATAGATGAAGAAGTCCTAATGGGATATGCTAAACAAATAAAAGCAGTAAAAGATAGAGGAATTCAAATAGCTATAGTTATCGGAGGTGGCAACATTTTCAGAGGACTTAGCGGAACAAATAAAGGATTCGACCGTGTTAGTGGCGACCAAATGGGAATGTTAGCTACCGTTGTAAACTCTCTTGCTCTTTGTTCTGCAATAAAAAGCATAGATACAAAAGCAAATGTTCTTACATCAATAGATATGTCTCCAATTGGAGAACATTATACAAAAAACAAAGCTGTAGAACTTCTTGAAGAAGGTCATATAGTTATTGTTGCAGGTGGCACAGGAAATCCATTTTTCACAACAGACACAGCTTCTGCACTTCGAGGTATAGAACTTGAATGTGAAGTTATGTTAAAAGGTACACGTGTAGATGGGATATATGATGCAGACCCTGAAAAAAATCCTAAGGCTAAAAAGTTCAACACTATAACTTTTAATGAAGTTTATAAAAGAGAGCTAAAAATAATGGATTTAACTGCTTTTACTATGTGTAAAGAGAACAATCTTCCACTAGTAGTTTTTGATATGGATACTTATGGTAATCTTGAAAAAGTTGCAGACGGAGAAAATATAGGTACAACGGTAACACTTTAATAAAAAACTAATAAAAAATATTATGATAGAACTTAAAACACTTTTCGCAGAAGCAGAAACGAAAATGAATAAAGTTATAAATCACTTTGAATCAAATCTTTTGAATATCAGAGCTGGAAAAGCGAGTGTAACAATGTTAAACGGCATCACTGCTGAAAGCTACGGATCTATGATGCCTATTGACCAAATAGCAAGCATAACAGTTCCAGATAGCAAAAGTATTGTTATCCAACCTTGGGATAAAAAAGCTATAACAGCTATAGAAAAAGCTATTTTAAACGCAAATATCGGAGTAACACCTTCAAATAATGGTGAAAATATCCGTATAAACCTTCCTCCACTAACTGAAGAACGTCGTCGTGAACTTGCTAAACAAGTTAAGACTGAATCTGAAGGCACAAAAATCAGCATTCGTAATGCAAGAAGAGACGCTATAGAAACTATCAAAAAAGGTAAAAAAGATGGCTTAGCTGAAGATGCTATTAAAGATGGCGAAAACGAAATTCAAAAAATGACCGATAAATTTACTAAGAAAATCGAAGCAATGGTCGCTGCAAAAGAAAAAGAAATTATGGCAGTATAATCTCTTTAAGACTATTTCATTTTTTTATACTAGATAATGAAAATATAGCGAGCATACTTATAAACTAAATATAGTTTTTTAAAAAGTATGTTCGCTTTTTTATAACTCTCAAATTATTATATGACAAGAAAATTTGAAGAAAGAATAAATAAAATAATAAATGGTGCTGAGAAATATGCGAACAAATCTCACAGAATATTCCGCATAAGCATAACGACAATAGTTATCATAGATTTAATAACTATCATACTAATGTCATTTGAAAATCTTTCGTTTTTAAATAGCACACTTTTAGGTATATCTTATCTTTCAGCTTTTATCTTTACTTTAGAATATATATTTAGAATTTTAGTCTCTCCACAACTATATAAAGATAAAAGTAGAATAATGGCGAGAGTTGCCTATCTATTATCTTTTTATGGTATAGTAGATTTAATCTCTATTTTGCCATTTACCGTTCCTCGATTTCTTAATGGAGGGGAATATTATTTTCCATTAGTAGAATTTGGAAGAATAGTTTTAGTCTTTAAACTTATAAGATATTCAAAATCTTTTAACTTTATGATAAGTATTATTCAATCCGTAAGATATGAATTATTGATGGTTCTTACGACTTCTGCGGTAGTAATTTTATTTTCAGGAATGGTAATGTATTATGTAGAATATCCTGCACAGCCAGATGTATTTTATAATGCAGGTCAAGGATTTTGGTGGTCAGTGATAACGTTTGCTACGGTTGGTTATGGCGATATATATCCAATAACAGCTATGGGAAAAGTCATCGGTTCTGTAATAGCATTAATAGGAATCGGCACAATAGCACTACCTACAGGTATAATCTCTTCAGCATTTCTAAGAAGGATGGAAGAACAAAAAGAGTTAAAAGAAAAAATAGAAAAGGAAGAAGGGGTAATTCACAAATGCCCTCACTGTGGGAAAACATTCACAGAAAAATAGCACTACTTTCTTAAACATAAAATACGGTGACTCTATTTCTAGAGTCACCGTATTTATTATATATATAAATTTAAAATTATAGTCTTGCTTTTAATTTTAAAGTTTCTTCTTCATAACCTGGTTTACCTAGCAAAGCAAACATATTTTTCTTATATGCTTCAACACCTGGTTGGTCAAATGGATTTACTCCAATGCTATAACCTGAAATACCACACGCTTTTTCAAAGAAATATATCAAACCACCAACGTGTTTTGCATCAAGTCTATCAAGAGTGATTTTTATATTTGGAACTCCGCCATCAACGTGAGCAAGAATTGTTCCTGCCTCTGCCATTTCATTCACTTCACTAACATATTTGCCAGCAATGAAATTTAATTTATCAAGATTAGCTTTATCTTCCTTGATTTTAAAATCACTTTCTGGTTTATTTACATGAAGCATAGTTTCAAATAAGATACGTTCTCCTTCTTGAATATATTGACCCATAGAGTGAAGATCTGTTGAAAGAACAACACTTGTTGGGAAAAGACCTTTACCTTCTTTACCTTCACTTTCACCGAAAAGTTGTTTCCACCATTCGTTGAAATATTGTAATTTAGGTTCGAAAGAAGCTAGAAGCTCAACTTTTTTACCTTTATTATAAAGAGAAACACGAGCAGCAGCATATTGAGCAGAAATATTTTTCTCATAAGGAACATCTGCACCTGTAAGAGCTTCCATATCTTTAGCACCGTCAACAAGAGAATTAATATCAACTCCAGCAACAGCTAATGGAAGAAGACCAACAGGAGTAAGAACAGAAAAACGACCTCCTACATCATCTGGAATAACAAAAGTTTTGTAACCTTTTTCAGTAGCAAGATCACGAAGAGCACCACGTTTTGCATCAGTAACAGCAATAATACGTTTTACAGCTTCCTCTTTACCGAATTTATCTTCTATCATCTCTTTCACATAACGGAAAGCAATAGCAGGCTCGGTTGTAGTACCAGATTTAGAAATAATAATAGTACCGAAATTTTTATCACCTAAGAAACGTTGAAGTTCCGCAGCGTAATTTCCACTTATATTATGACCAGCAAAAATTATAATTGGATTTTTACTGTCTTTTTTATACATTTCAAAGCTATCATTAAGAGCATCAAGTACAGCTTTTGCTCCAAGATAAGAACCACCGATACCGATAACAACAACAACATCGCAACGACTACGTAAATCATCTGCAGAATCTTGAATCTCTTTTAAATCGTTTGCTGTTAATGATGAAGGAAGATTCACCCAACCAAGAAAATCACTACCACGTCCTTCACCTGAGTGAAGTAACAAGTTGTTTTTTTCCATTTGCTCTTTTAGTGCATTCACCTCAGACAATTGGATACCTGTCTGGATGTTTTCTAAATTTAATTTTATTTTCATTTTCGGATTATTTTAATAACTTAGAAAGTTTTTCTATCTCTCGTTTTCCCGATTTATTGCAGTAAAGAATATTGTAAACTGCATTAGCAATCGGCATTTCTATATTTTTTGTAGAATTTATTTCATGTATACATTTTGAAGCATAGTAGCCCTCAGCAACCATATTCATCTCTATCTTCACATTTTCTACAGAATAGCCCTTTCCTATCATCACACCAAAGGTTCTGTTTCTACTGAATTTAGAATAAGATGTTACGAGCAAATCGCCTAAATATGGAGAAGTATTAACATCTCTCGTATCACAAGCATAAGTGCTATCTATAAAATTCTTCACTTCTCGCTGTGCATTTGTAATAAGGACTGCCATAAAATTATCGCCATAGCCTAAACCACTACAAATACCAACCGATAGAGCATAAATATTTTTTAGAACTGTAGAATATTCTATACCATATATATCAGATACGACACTTACTCTTATATAAGGACATCTAAATTTTTTCGCTATTTTTTCGCCATTGCCAAACTCCTTACACACAACATTTAAATAAGAAAGACGCTCAAGAGCAACCTCCTCAGCATGGCAAGGACCAGTTATTAGACCAATTTGTTTAAATGGAACTGCAAAAGAGTGGTTGAAATATTCGGCAACTGTTATTAAGTTGACACCGTCATTAACGATACCTTTTATTGCAGAAACAACAAATTTATCCTCTAAGGAAACATTTAATTTGCTAATAACTTTTGGCAAAAATGCCGAAGGAACAGCAAAAACGAGTATATCATAATTTGAAACGATATAATTGATATCATCAGAGATATCTAATCGGCTATCATCAAAATGAACATCTGTAAGATACTTATTATTTATACCTTCATTTTTTAGACTCGCTTGAACTTCTGGGTTAATAATATGCCAACCTATGCTCTTCTCATTTTCAAGAAGTATCTTTGCTATAGCTGTTCCCCAACTGCCATAACCAATAACTGCACAAGTAGCATTTTCTTTTATATTATAGTTCATTATTATTCTATGTTATTTATTATGCAAAGATATGCAAAGTAAGGTAGAAAAACAACTTGACAATAAACAACTATTCAATATTAAGAGCATCTTTACTTACAATTTAGTTGTTTTTACTATCTTTTTTTTGCTGTTTCTTCTTTTTTCGCTTATCTTTTCTATCTTGTCTTCGCTCTGGACGTTCTATCCAAAACTTTCTATATTTCGCAATTAAATCTCTGAATTTATTAAATTCAGCTTTATAATAGACTCCGACTCCACTTTCTTGAAGACCTTGATTCTCATCAAAAGTATCTATTGTTCTAGAAAATCCTTTAAGCTGAATATCTCCCGTGCTATCCAAAACCCAAGTTAAATAAAAATCACCAGATAAATTTGTCATGTTTTCAGAAGCTTTAGACACTTCATTGTCCATAAAATTATAGCTACCTTCAACATCAATAAACAGTTTATCTTTTAATATTGGTGCCGAAATATTTAATTCCACCTCATTTGAAGTTTGGTCGCCTCTGGGTCTATAGTTAAAAACTAAATCAAAATTTTCTGAAGAGATCAATTCATTTATCTGACTTGTAAAAAATTCTATTCCTGTCGCCACCCCTACGTCAGAAAGTACTCCCGAATTGGTTTCTGTAGCATAAAAAGTATTTGAAAACAATAAAAAGAATAGCTGTGTAGAAATATCTTCCTCGGTACTTAATATACTTCTCAACCTACTTTGCGTCTCTGGATTAGCCCCTGGAACTTCTATTCCTAACTTAATATCTGGTTCTAAAAGTTTATTTTTCAACGAAAGAACACACTCAACAGCAACTCTAGAATTATATTTATTAGTTTTATCTCCTGGGAAAAGCGGAGCTAAAGATGCTTTTAGATTATATATGGCATCAACACCTATACGGGCATCTAGCGGATCTCCAGACCATTTTATCCAACCTCCTCTTTTTATAGAAAAGAATTTATTCACTAAATTAAAATTCGGTAATATAAATAGGTATGTTCCTTGATCTATAACATAATCTCCACTCATACTAAATGTGCCATCTTTAGGAACAACATAAATAAAAATCTTCCCTTCACCTTTTGTTTTTATAGAACTCCCCGTTATTGGATCTACAACTATTTCTGCCTCTAGATTCTTTTTAACATTTAAATTCAAAGCTATAGCAAAAGAGGTATTCAATTCTGTTTCTTCTTTTTTCTTTCTGAAAAATGAACGCTTCTTGAAATCAGAATCTTCTTTTTCAGCAAAAGTTATGTAGTTTGCATCTGAAAGCATAACTTTTTTGTTCAAAGGTAAAAAAAATGTTGACTCCTTAGCCGTTGTTGCATCTATAGACATAAGAACATTATTTCTATCTCCATCTATTGTTACCCTACCTGTGGCAAATGCCTTACCATAAAATATATCATTCTGACGCTCTGTAAGATTTAAGACAAGCAAATCTTTTGGGTGAATATCAAAATTATACTTCACCTTTTTATATTTTGTATTGATCATAAAAGCAGTAACGGGAGCTTTTTCACCAAACTCATCTGTAACCAAACCATCTTGTAAAGTATATTGATTATCTTTTATTATTGCTTTACCCGTAATTTCATATCTAGCATTTGTAAAAAGCACAGTTGCCAAAAATGATTTTACATCCACTTCACCATCTACAGCAAAATAACCATTTGGATTTGATAACGTCACATCTACATCTGCCTTACCATCTATATCGACAACTATAGTTTTCATAAATGGCGAAGCTAAAGCAACGTCTAAATCTGGAATATCAACTTTAGCATAGTAATATTGTTTCTGAGGAATAACATAACCATCTATGAATAAATTTTTACTATTCTTTAAAGTGTAAACTATACTTTTTTTGTCATCTTCCCACCAACTATCAAAAACCGAAGAAGCCAAACTAATACCGTTAACATTGAAATCATCAAATTGAATATGCGAATTAAAACGTCTTTTTTCTTTACTCTTCAAAGCATAACCAGTGGCCTTACCAGTAACAAAACCAGAAATATCGTATCCAAAATGTTGAAAAATAAAACGCGCAGTTTCAACATTAAAATTATTAAATTCAACATCTAAACTCTCATCTAGACTCTCCGAAATAACGCCATTAATATTAAAACGTTGAGATTCGTTGAATATATTTATATGGTCAAAACTGATTTTATCTTTATTAATATTTATATAAGAATCGTTTGTACTCCATGTTTTATTTTTCATTTTAAGATAAGATGGCTTGACATTTATTTTCAAATTCTCTTTACCATCAACTCTACTTAAAACACTTCTTGTTTTTATCAAAGCCTCCGAACTATCGGCTTTATTAGTGAAACGACCAGATAAATCTATTACGTCATCTTTAATTTCTCCAACCAACATTGCGTTAGGAATAAATATACCTCCTGCTTCAAAAGCATCTACTCGAGCAAACAACGATAACGCACCATTATCATTATGGAAATCCATTATAAGACCCTCGGCATAAATATCATTATAGGATATACCCTCAGAATTTATCCGCATAGAGAGAATATCATCAAAAGGGTTAAATATTAAAGAGAGCTGTGTTCCATCGGCAACGACAAGACCTGGCACTACAACACTAGTAAGCACATTACTCTTTTTAATATCAACTTTTATCATATAAAAATTGTCATAATCTATAAGTTTCTCGCCTTTTCTTCTTTTAGATTTTTTAAGAACTTCTATTTTTTCACTCTGGAAAGAGGGCAAGAATTTTCTTAAACTTTCAACTAAATAACCATAAAGGTTATCATAACCCATAACTCCTTTAAACTCGATATCTGCAAAATCAGATTTTATAGAAACATGGTTTGATTTTATAGTATTATTGAAATTTGCTCTTATTATATTTAGTGTTTTAAGAGTATCTCTATTTACAATATACTCTACGCTATCGATTATTATTCCACCGACAAGTTTTGATAGTTCAAGACCCGAAAGGTTTAAATTTGCAGTTCCTCGGAGCACCGACGCACTATCTTTTTTATTGATATTTAATTTTACAAGATCTAAATGCTTAATATCAACATCTACATTATAACGTAATAAATCGCTTGCAAAATTACAATCGCCAACAAAACTCAAGTCGAAATTCTCATCGTCAGAAGAAGCCGAACAATTAAGGTTATCTTCTTCATAATCGATACTTACCTTTATATCTTTATAATTATATTTATTAAAATATAATTTTTCTATCTCTCCTCCAACGAAAAAAGCAGGTTTTTCGAGAAGCTCACCAAACATCTTAAAATTAGAAGTTATATTCCCTAATTGTGAATTTTTAATAAAATAGGGTAATGATAAAGATTGCATATCAACATCGCCTTCAATAGAATAATAGTCATTCATCATCTGCATATGACCATCAACTTTTAATTCTCCCATAGTTTTTTCTAAATCTGGAGAAAGAGATGTTTTAGCCTTGAAATCTTTTATTTTACCAACAAAAGAGGCATTCCCATAAATAAGATTATTTATTTTTATAGCACTAGAATCTATAAGCGGAATATCTTTAGGCGAAAAATCATTGACAATATATTGGATTCCTTTTATGGAAGTTTGCAATTCTGGAACATTAATATCAAAAATAGTATTATCAATATCGGGTATCCCTTTCATTGTGTAGGTAGCATTGTTAATGTAAGTATCACCAACTTCTGCATATCTAACAATACCTTTAGTATTATTAACCGTTCCAGTATAAGTCCCCGAAAATTTTATATCCATTGTCCATTCCTGAGGCTTACCAGTAAATTTAGCTACCGTAGCCATAGAAACATCACTCTTTTTGATATCTATATACATTGGGACTTTATAAATATAATCGCTCATATCCCAATCGTGGTAACTCATTTTTACCATATTGAAATCTAAAAAAGAACTATCTACTCCTACGTTACCTTTTTCAAAAGACATCACACGAGGAGTAAGAGTCATTTTTGAGATATTTATATGATGACCCCTTATATTTGAAGTTTCAACAAAAGCAAAATTTTTAACTTTCATTGTTATGCTATCAGAAATAATGCTTAATTTTGAGACTTTACCAGTTATTCCGTTAAAACGCATATTCTGATAGTTGATACCAGCTTCAACAGAACGATATTTATATTGTTTGAATCTGAAATCTACTCCATTTAACTTAACATCATTTATTAAAATCGTTAAAGGATCGTTACTCTTCTCTTTGTTTGATTTTAATTTATCTATAACACGTTTTAAATTTAAGATACTGTCTGAATCATTCTCCAAAAACAATTTAGCATTGGTAAGCACAGCATCATCAAACACTAGTTTTTTAGAATGAATTGGTAATGAAGTTATCCTAGCCGAAAGATTTTCGACATAAAGAAGAGTATCTTGTCTATCGGGATCTTTAAGATAAAAATCTGATATATTAAATCCCAAACCTGAATCTACAGAAATTTCACCTATTGTAAGAGTTGTATTTATCTTTTCTGAAGCAAAATCGGTACACTTGCTAATTAACCAATCTTGAACAAAATCAAGCTTAACAACCATAGACAACACCAAAGGAAAGGTAATCACGAAGAGTACCATAACAGAAAAAATCTTAAAAATAATCCTTAGTGTTTTTCTCATAAAAAGCTATATTGTAGATATTGTGAGGCAACAATCTTGCTACTCTTTTTCTCTCAGAAATTATTATCTAAAAAGTACAAATTCACAAGTAAGAGTGCATGGGTGAAAAAAAATTATTATCTTTGCATTTACACCTTGGTTACAAAGATAATTATAAAATTTATCTTTATAAACTGTTTACCAATATTATTCAATGGATACTATCATTTTAGGAATAGAATCGTCATGTGACGATACTTCAGCAGCAGTATTACGCAATACTACTCTGCTATCAAATGTCATTGCGAGTCAGAAAGTACACGAAGAGTGGGGAGGCGTAATTCCAGAACTTGCTTCAAGAGCTCATCAACAGAATATCGTGCCTGTAGTGCATAAAGCACTTTCAGATGCTAATATGACTATTGATGACGTAGATGCTATTGCTTTTACTCGTGGACCTGGACTTATGGGATCTCTACTTGTTGGAGTCTCTTTTGCTAAAGGACTTGCTCTTGCAAAAAATATAAAATTAATTGATGTAAACCACCTATTAGGGCATATATTAGTACATTTTGTCGATAAAGAGGGCGAAGATATAAAGCACCCAAATTTTCCATTTATATGTCTTCTTGTATCTGGTGGACACTCACAAATAGTATTAATGAAATCTCATCTAGATATGGAGATTATCGGAAAAACTATAGATGATGCCGCAGGAGAAGCTTTTGACAAATGTGCAAAAGTCATGGGACTTCCATATCCTGGAGGACCTGTAGTTGACAAACTTGCTCAAAAAGGCGACCCTAACGCATTTACATTTGCAAAACCATCTGTGAAAAATTTCGATTATAGCTTTAGTGGATTAAAAACTTCATTTTTATATTTTCTACAAGACAAAATTGAAGAAGACACTGACTTTATAGAAAAAAATAAAAATGACTTATGTGCATCACTTCAAAAAACTATTATTGATATCCTTATGAAGAAGCTCATAAAAGCAACTAAGGAGTATAACATAAAAGAGATTGCCGTAGCTGGAGGAGTTTCTGCAAATAGTGGTTTAAGAAATGCTATAATAAACGCAGGAGAAAAAAGAGGGTGGAACACATATATCCCAGAATTAAAATTCACAATGGATAATGCCGCAATGATTGCTTCTGTAGGATATTTCAAATATCAACAAAATCAATTCATAGGAATGGACGCTACACCCGTAACTCGTCAATCAGAACTTTAATAATGAATATCAATAAAGGAACATATTTTATATCAGGAATAGACACCGACGCTGGCAAAAGTTATGTTACAGGAATAATTGCTAAACGCCTTATGGAAGAGGGTAAAAGTGTCATAACTCATAAATTTATCCAAACGGGGTGCGATGATTTCAAAGCTTTCCGTTCGATAGATATTGCCATACACCGAAAAATCATGGGCAATGGCTATTATGACGAAGATATTGACGGAACAACGTCGCCATGCACTTTTGCATATCCTGCCTCGCCACACTTAGCTTCGGAAATGGAAAATAGAGTTATCGATTTCCCAGCCATAGAGAAAAGTTTGAATTTACTGAAAAATAAATTTGATATTGTTCTTACAGAAGGAGCTGGAGGACTTGTCGTTCCACTAACAAAAACATATAACACTCTCGATTATATTTGCGACCACAAGTTGCCTTTAATTTTTGTAACTTCTGGAAGATTGGGGAGTATAAATCACACAATATTAAGCCTTGAAGTTGCTAAAAGCAGAGGTGTAGATGTTGTTGCTGTTGCTTACAATCATCATTTTGACAATGACGGAATAATAAGCAAAAGCACGTTTGAATATATCAAAGAGTATATCCAAACGAATTTTCCATCATGTGAAATAATAGATATAGAAACTATAAAAGAAGTTGAAATATAATCATGCAACAAAATACTTTCCTACTTTCATTAATGTGCTATATTTTTGAAAAACATTTAAGTTTTTCAGAGTGCTTTGTGACCTCTTTAGGGAAGATTTTTGAGATTGATGATTGTGGTGAAAATAGATCAGAAAACGAAAATATATATTTCAATAGTATTATAATTTCTGATGGACTTCGCACAAAAACAAATATTTTTATCGCCGAAGATACCAAGATATGGCTTGAGTGGCAAAGGAAAAACGAAAACCTTTCTGAAACCATTGGAGCAGTAATTGTTATTGACGACAACGACACTATAAATAAATATACTTCTACTCCAGTCATAGAAGTAAAATGCAATATTTCTAAACAACTTATCGATAAAGCTGGAGCTTTACTAGTCAGCGAAAGTAAAATTTGCATAGACTATCTCTCAAAAGTCGAAAAATTCACACTACTAAACCTTCTTAATAGGTTTGTTATTGAGAGAATGGAATCCAAGCACGATCTTATAATGAAGAAGCATAATAAGTTAGGAGAAATATGGAATTCAACTTTCACCTCATCACTTTTTGACTGTGTAGCCATTTCTAAAAAACGCAACAGAAAAAATTTCAACACTTTAGCTCTAAATATTGGTTATGACACTGTTATAAACCAACTCGAAACGGCAACTTCTATTGAAGCACTTCTTTTTGGAGCTTCAGGACTTCTGAAATATTGTCACAGACACGACGACTACACAAAAAAACTATTTGACGAATATCTTATTCTAAAAAAAAGATTTAACATAAAAGAGATGGAGGGCATGATGTGGGATTACTCGTCTATGGTCAAAGAAAATAATCTTTGGATAACCATAGCTCAACTTTCCACTATTTTAAGCCTTAGCAGAAAATTCTCTTATGAATTAGAAAATGGAGTAAACCTAAAAGAGATATACTCTATTTTAGACAGAGGAACATCAGAATATTGGTTAACTCACGACACTCTTTCTGGCGACAAAACACTATGCCACAACGATAGGATAATGTCTCAAGCACGAAAAGAGCGTATGGTTATAAATGGTTTTATACCTTTTCTTTTCGCCTACTACAAAAACAACTCTATGTATGAAGAGAACGAAAAACTTCTCGAAATGCTAGAAAACATATCTGGAGAAGATAATAAGATAACACGGAAATGGTGTGGCAATGAGAAATTAAGCAATGACAACGCACTAATTTCTCAATCTATAATTCAGATTGAGAAAAAATATTGTGCTGAAAACAGATGTCCTCAATGCCCAATCGGCAAAAAACTACTCCGATAATTTTCGTTATATATTTTTAGAAACGAGCATAGATGCCAAAAGGTAAACGTTTTTTGAAACGATCTTCGAAATATAACTCTCCACAAGTAATCTCTTTTTCTCCGAAAACTTGTCTTAACAAACCCTCAGCAAGAAGAGCCGAAAGCCCCATAGAATAAAGATTAAAAACAACAAAACCATCTTCCTCAAGAAGTTTTGAACAATCTTCAAGAAGTTCAAAAATATCATTCTCTAAAACCCATTTTTCACCATCTGCACCACGTCCATAAGCTGGAGGATCTAATATTATACCATGATATTTATTTCCACGTTTAACCTCTCGAGCAACAAATTTCCTTGCATCTTCAACAATCCAACGAATATCATCAAGATTTGAATTTAGCATATTCTCTTTAGACCAATTAACAACTTGCTTAACGCTGTCTACATGAGTAACTTTTGCACCAGCCGAACAAGCTGAAAGCGAAGCTCCACCAGTATATGCGAAAAGGTTTAACACTTTTACCTCTTCATTTGTTGAACGTAACTCAGAAATTTTATCATATATAAAACACCAATTTGATGCTTGTTCAGGAAATATGCCTACGTGTTTAAAAGATGTACGTCCCAAACGCATATCCATGTGCATATTTTTATAATCATAACGCACTCTCCACTGCTCGGGCATACCTTTTTGTGCTACCCATTCTCCACGTTCACCGTCACCTTTCCCTTTTTCAAAAACAGCATTTGCCATCTCTTCCCACTCGGCATCTGTCAAGCTTTTTCGCCATATAGCCTGAGGCTCTGGACGAGCAAGAATATAATCACCAAAACGTTCAAGTTTATAGAAATCTCCACTATCTATAAGCTCATAATCTTTCCACCCTTGTGTTTGTACGTATTCAATATTCATATTATTTCATTATTATCATTTCACAATTTTTACAATCAAAAACTAATTTCAACTTCTCACCATTATTCGATAAGAACAACTCTTGCTTCAATGGATTATTACCCAAACGACAACGTCCAATTTCACGAAGAATACAGTAACGGCATCTCATAAGTTCTACTCCGAGCAATGAACTTTTTAGCTCAACACCGTCATCAATTTTTGTAACACCACATTTACGATAAAAATCTCGTGACGCACGATTGACTATATTAGCTTTATAATTTAAAGATGGAATATTTAAGTCGGTAGGAAGAATAACATCTTTTTCACTACGAACATAAGAGCTCGAAATTTTTATTGCCAACTCTTCTAACATCTCCCTTCTCCAACCATTAAGAACCTTTGCAGGAATAAAAAGAGGGTCTCCATCAATAAGAACCGAATCAACCGAAAACATTGTACCTCCACTCTTGCTCAACTGCTTCTGAATTGAAACAACTGTAGCTTCTAAATTGTTAGCTTTTTCATAGAAAGTTGATGTTTCACGTGAAACAATAAACCCTAAAGAACTAGCTACGAGTAAAATATAGTCATCATTAAAACTAATTGCCATTTCAGCTTCTATAGTACGATTAACCTTCAAATTTAACAAAGAAGTAATATATTTATGGTCATAATTTCTATATATTTTCACTCCTCTTTTTATACCGTCTAACTTATTTGGCTCTATAGAAACACCATCAGAATTGTTTATATTTGTTCCTCTAAAAACGCCTTCCGAAGAAAAACAAATACCGTCTCCGTTATTTAATTTCTCCTTAGCATTCAAAATAGTGAAGCTATCGTTCTTAACATTTTCAACTGAACCTATTAATTCTCCCATAGCTTTTCCTGTGGCATAAGATGCAATATTAGGCTTAACACCATGAAGAAAATAGTCTCCAGCACCTCGAGAAAAACATTTAGAAAGCACAGTTTTAAAATCTACTTTACTACGACCCAAAGAAGATCTTTTAAGATTTGACGAATTATCGACAATATCATTTAGTAGTTTATTATAATGTATTACCGTATTTTTAAGATAATCTTTATCTTTCAAACGTCCTTCAATTTTTAAAGAAGTGACACCAGCATTTATCAATTCTTCTAATGAATTACTAAAATCCATATCACGAACAGATAGAAGATGTTTATCTTTCAGAACAACATTTCCAGCATTATCTACAAGATCATAACGAGAACGGCAAGGCTGAGAACAAACTCCTCTATTACCACTTCTTCCCGAAAGAGCATGACCCAAATAACATTGACCACTTTGAGATACACATATCGCACCATGTACAAAAGCCTCTATATCGGCATCTACACCTTTACATATTGAAGATATTTCATCTATATTCAAAGCTCTTTCAACAACTATACGGCTAAAACCTAAACTATTCAGAGATTTTGCTTTTTCTAAATTAAAAGTTGCCATTTGTGTTGATGCATGAAGCGGAATATCAAGCCCAAATGTGGCATACGCCATATCTTGAACTATAAGAGCATCTACGCCCACACCTATAAGTTCCTCTGCTTGTTTCTTCGCATTTTTTAATTCATCATCAAAAAGTATTGTGTTTAAAGTCACAAAAACCTTAACACCGAAACGATGGGCTTCATCAACAAGCTCTTTAATATCGGAAAGTGTGTTCGTTGCCGATTGTCTAGCTCCAAACATCGAAGCACCAATATAAACAGCATCAGCACCACAACGTATAGCCTCCAATCCTTGCTCCAAATTTTTCGCTGGAGCTAATAATTCTATCTCTTTTTTACTCATCTTTCAAAAAATCTACTAGTTTAGCTACGGCTATTCCTCTATGAGAAATAGGATTTTTTTCTGCCATTGTCATCTGTGCAAAAGTTTTATCATAACCTTTTGGTCTAAAAATAGAATCATAGCCAAACCCCTCTGTTCCACAACGTTCTTCAAGCATTTCGCCCTCTACAACTCCTTCAAAAAGATATTCTACACCATCAAGAATCAGAGCTATAACTGTACGAAAACGAGCATCTCTATTCTTTACTGCTTCCATTTTATCAAGCACCAAATCCATATTATCATCTGACGATTTGTTTTCACCAGCATAACGAGCCGAACGAACTCCTGGCTCTCCATCTAAGGAATCTATTTCAAGCCCAGTATCATCGGCAAAACAGTTAAGACCTGTTTTACTAAATACATAACGTGCTTTTTGCAAAGCATTGCCTTTAATTGTTTGTGAAGTCTCTGGTATATCTTCGTTAATACCGTTATCAGCAGGGGTGCTCAAAATATAGCTATCCGCAATTATTTGCTGTACTTCGTTGAGTTTATTTAGATTGCCTGTGGCAAAAATAAGTTTTCTTTCCATTATAATATGATTATCAATATGTAAAGGTACTACTACAAATGTTTGCAGACAAATTTTTTATAAAAAAAATTAATATTTGTTAAGCATCGAACATTGAAAATTCTAATAATTTTCGTAAATTTGCATATTAAAGAAATTAAACTCTAAAAAATTAAAAATGATAAACCTATTCGTTACGTGGGACCTAGATCCAGTATTTTTTTCAATCTTCGGATTTGAGATAAGATATTATAGTTTAATGTGGATGATAGCGTTCATTTTTTGTGCTTTAATAATGAGTAAAATGATGAAAAGGGAGTGGGGAGATGACAAACTTCTTGACAGTGCTTTTATGTACTCTCTTTTAGGAACTATTATAGGTGCAAGACTTGGTCATTGCCTTTTTTATGATCCAGCCTTTTATTTTACACACCCCATTCAAATTCTAAACCTTAGAGCAGGAGGTCTTGCAAGTCACGGAGGAACTTTAGGTTTAATAATCGGAGCATGGCTTTTTGCAAGAAAAAACAAACTTCCTTTCTTTTGGCCACTCGACCGTATAGCTATAGTCGCTCCAATGGCAGGAGGGATAATTCGTATAGGAAATCTATTTAATTCAGAAATATTTGGTACAGCAACAGACTTATCTTGGGGCTTTAAATTTTTACGCTCCAGAGAATGGCAAGTGAATTTTGCTCCTGACGCCTGCCACCCAACTCAAATATATGAAGCTCTAATATATTTTGTTATTTTTGCTTTTGTATGTTACTTATATTTTGGTAAAGACCTTGCTCGTAAAAAGCCAGGTGCTATTTCGGGACTATCTATAGCTCTTATTTTTATTGGACGCTTTTTTATAGAAACTATAAAAAATGTTCAAGGACCGTTTGAAGAGGGATTAACTCTAAATATGGGACAAATATTAAGTATACCTTTAGTTCTAATATTTACAGTGATTTTCATAATGGGTATGAGAGGATATTTTATTCCTAAAAAAAATAAATAAAATGCAAGACATAGTTTTAAAACAGATAAATGACATTATTTACGACACTTTAGCTCGTAGATGCTCTGTATATATAGAAAATATTGGTTCTCTTGTTCTCTCATCAGATAACGAGACACTAAATATAAATAACAAAACACAACTATACCCTATTTACAAAGTCGTTATTGTAAAAGAAAAACGTTTTGGAATAGATTTAAAATCACATATTTTATCTATCAGTAATATAGATAAAAAAAATGTAGATACCTTTTTCGACGAGTGGAAAACTATTTGTAAAATAACAAATTCTCTAGAGAATTTTAATATTGAAAACGTTCTTAATTGTGAAAACAACATAATAACACTATCATCAAAATTAAATAAAACTCTAAACCCTCTTTCTGCTTCAGTAGATAAAAAAGTTAAAGTCTCTGTAAAAAAATCAAAATCTAGTAATAAAAAAGCATTAATAATAACTGCTATATTTTTTGGACTTGTTATAGTTGGTATGGAAATAGTGAAAAGTGGTGCATTTGTAAAAAAAGCTAAAATCACAAAGGTAAAAATTACGAAAAGAAAACCTATTGTCGAGAAAAAAGCAATGGATACGACTATCGTTGAGACTATTACCCCAGAAATTATTTCTAACGAACAATATCATGTTGTTGTTGGATCTTTTAACGTTCAAGCTAATGCTTTGAATTATGCAGAAAAGCTTACTTCAAACAATACAAATGCAGATGTTCTTTCAATGTTAAAAAGACATTATGTTACTGTTGGAACATTTCTTACGGAAGATGAAGCTATAAAGAAACAACGTAAAATAGGAATTGTTGATAGCTGGGTGCTACATATAAAAGACGGTTCACCGATATATAAGAAAAATTAAAAAACTAAATACATAATAACAATATGAAAAAATTATTTTTATGCCTTTCTTTGGCATGCCTTTCTCTTGGAGCTCAAGCTCAAATAGAATTAAAGTCGGCTGAAAAAACTACAAAAGACATCAAACCTGAACTATACAAATTTACAGATGTTGATCGTCTTGAAACTACTCCCGTAAAAGACCAACACAGAAGTGGTACTTGCTGGGCATTCAGCGGTGTAGGAACAATAGAAAACGATCTACTAACACAAACAGGTAAAGTATACGATCTTTCAGAAATGTGGGTAGTAAGAAATATGTATATGATGAAAGCTGAGAAATATGTTCGTATGCATGGCGAAGGTAATTTTAGTGAAGGTGGTGTATGTGCAAATGTACAAACAGCTATCCAAAAATTCGGTCTTATGCCAGAAAGTGCATATCCAGGAATTATGTATGGCGAAAAAAAACATACTCACGCAGAAATTTCTAAAACTCTAACAGGTTATTTAGAAGTTATCGTTTCTAATCCAAATCGCAAACTTAGCTCAGCTTGGAAAGAGGGTTTCAATGCTATTCTTGATGCCTATTTTGGTGTTCGTCCAGAGAAATTTACTTTCGAAGGTAAAGAGTATACTCCAATGACTTTCTTAACAATGACTGGTCTAAATATTGATGATTATATTACAGTAACATCATTTACTCACCACGATTTATATTCTGATTTTATCGTTGAAATTCCTGATAACTGGAATTGGAACAAAGCATATAACGTAACTTTAGACGAAATGACAGAAGCTATTGATACTGCATTCGCAAATAAATATGCTATTGGCTGGGACGCAGACGTA
The DNA here is from genome assembly GCA_015222165.1 of Bacteroidota bacterium. Classification (GTDB taxonomy): domain Bacteria; phylum Bacteroidota; class Bacteroidia; order Bacteroidales; family Rikenellaceae; genus JADFUS01. The sequence continues at coordinate 21,664 of JADFUS010000005.1, read as the reverse complement.
AGCGAAAGTGGTTTCCGTTATAGTAAAGGTATCGCACTTATGCCAGTTATCGTTGGTGACAATGGCGACAAACTTCCTAAAGAGATGACTATAAATGCTGATGTTCGTCAAAAAACATTTGACAACTATATGACAACTGACGATCACCTTATGGTTCTTGTTGGTACAGCAAAAGACCAAGAAGGTAATCCTTTCTACATTGTCAAAAACTCATGGGATTCTGATAACGTTTACGGAGGATATGTATATGCTTCACGTCCATTTATTCAATGCAAAACAATAAGCATTTTCGTAAATAAAAACGCACTAACACAAGACTTAAAAACAAAGCTAAACCTTAAATAATTAGCTTACTAACATAATATAAAGCTCACAATATTTAATAAATATTGTGAGCTTTTGTAATTTTTTATATAATGATAAATACAAAAAAGAGACACTTTATAATAGCTTTGCCATAAATAATCATTAAAAAATATATTATGACAAACATTAAAGAAACAAAAATCGAAAAAAAAGTTATTGATACAAAACCATCTAATGAACCTATGTATATAGGTAAAGGTGGACTTCCGGGAGATACAACCGAACAAAATTTTAAAATCCATAACGACGCAAATGAGAGTACATACTCAGGAGGAATGGAAGCATTAAGTAATCGTGCAGGAGTAGTTTATAATACTACTAATTCAGAAAATAAAGGAGAATATGCCAATTTTACAAAAGGCAATTCAGGTTTCCAAATTTCTTCTGCCGACACAAATTCAGAAGATTTCTTCTTACGCAAAAAAACACGTAGCGATTCTAAATGGGGAGATTTTAAAAAAATCTATCACTCAGGAAATTTAGATACTCCTTTAGCAAATCAACCAAATACCACATCAGATAAGGAATCTAAATATGATTCAACAAATTCTATTCACACCGTATATAATGGCAGTAAAGACTCTAAAGTAATTTCTTTTGCAAATAAAGAAAAAGGCTTACAATTTGAAGCAGAAACTTCACATATGTATATTCCAGGACAGCGTGATAAAACATCTATAAAAGCACGAATAAAACGTAGTAATAAATTAGGTTATAATGATTGGGTAGAACTATATCATAGCGGTAATTTAGATTTAACTTCTTACGCTAAAAAAACTGAACTAATAAAAAAAGCAGATAAAAACGGAACTTTTAGAATATTAAATGGCGAAACTACAAATGGCGATAGTTTGGGAACTTGGGAAAATTCAGATAGCGAAAAAATAGTTTCTTTTGCAGATGATAATAGTGGTTTACAAATAGCAGGTAAAGTTGAAGGAGAAAACCCTACTTTAAAATTTAGAGTTAAAGAATCAAACGGAACATATAGTGATTGGGCAAAACTTGGTAAAGAAGAAACTGATACTAATTCCCCTAAATTAACATGTATTGGTAAAATAGGTTGCAACGGATATATGTATAATGATTATAAAGGAAAAAGATGTGAATCTAGTCCAATAGGTAGTAGTATTGATAATACATATAATGTACGTACTATTGGAGAATCTTTTAATAAACCTTTTGTAAATGTAACATTATGCGGTAATGTTGACACCATTAATAAAACCATAACCACATATGTTACATCATTATCATCATTAGGATTTACGGTAATTGTTGATGTAAAAGATAAAGATGGTATATCTAAAGATTATAATGGAGAAATATTATTCAGCGTTTACGAATAACATATCAAAAAGAGCTGTCAGAAGAAATTCTGACAGCTCTTTTTATGCTTTATTATTTATACTATTTTCTAAAATCTATTACCTCTTTGGCTCTCGATAAATTGAAAATAAATTCTTGATTTGTCACTATTTTATGACCTTCTAAATTAGATATGACAACCATGACTATCGAATTATCTAATAAGTCTACTATCACACGCTCAGGAAGAGACGATTTATTGTATTTTAAGAAAACCTTAGAAACACTAGCTTTCATAAGCTCACTTTTCGGATTTAACTCCAAAACATTCTCATTTTCACCTTCTAAACTACTTATTGCTAATCTTTCCTTAACTTCGAAATCTTTTGAAGAAAGAGATAAAAAATCTTTAGGGTTGGTAAAAAGTCCTGCATCTTCTTTTGTGACATTGTCTATTGTAACTTCTTTTCTTTCAGGAACAAAAGTCCATAAAGAAACACCATTTGAATAAACTTCAAAATTCTTAAACTTTACAACATACTTATCACCACTAACCACCATAGTTCCAGAAATAGTGTTTTCATCACCATCAATAATTTTGGTAGTAAAATCTACATCACAGCTAAAAGTTCCCAATGAAGCAACTTTATGTCCTATAGTTTTAAGTGTAGCCTCTTGAGCATTAAGATTTATACAGCCCAATAAAAGGAGTGTTAGAAGAGCTATTTTACGCATAATTTTCTATTATATAATTTTTAACTCTATTCATCAACCATCGTGGTGTAGAGGTTGCTCCGCAAATTCCTACGCTGTCAATCCCCACAAACCAAGAAGACTCTAGCTCACTCTCATCTTCAATTTTATAACATCTATCATTTGATAATTTACTTTGTTGAAACAAAACTTGCCCATTTGAACTCTCTTTACCACTTATAAAAAGCACTAAGTCATATTTCTTGGCAAACTCTTGTAAATGAGGACCTCTATTTGAAACATTTCTACAAATAGTATCTTTAATAATCACTTTATCATTTCCCAAAGCCTTACTTTCTGAAAGAATTATTTGAGATAATTTCTCAAACGAAAGTAACGGTTTAGTTGTTTGTGATAAAAAATAAATAGGTTTTTGAAAATCAACTTTAGCTCTAAGTTCTTGCTCATTTTCAATTATATAAGCTCTATTTCCAATCTGACCATTTAAACCGACAACCTCTGCATGACCATGTTTTCCGAAAATAACTACCTGACCATCAATTTCAACCATTTTCTTATAAGCTTCAACTACAGATCCCTGCAATTTTGCAACAACAGGACAAGTGGCATCAATAACTTTTACACCACACTCTTCGGCTTTTTTATATGTTGTCGGAGGCTCACCATGAGCTCTAATAAAAAGAACTTTTTCGTGAAGTTTTGGTATATCTTCGTGTTTAACAGTAGATAAGCCCAACTCTGAAAGTCGTTTCATCTCTACAGCGTTATGAACTATATCACCTAAAGAGTAAAGTATACCAGAATTTTTTATCTCCTCTTCGGCTTTATTTATAGCATTAACAACTCCAAAACAAAAACCAGATTTATCATCTATTTCTACTAACATTTTATTTTTGTGCTTTATTTATAATATCTTTTACCCACACCATTTGTTGAGTAGGTGTCATATTGCTATTATCAAGCAAATGAGCATCTTCAGCTTGCACCAAAGGAGAAATTTCTCGTCCCTCGTCTAATCTATCCCTTTCAGAAATATTATCGCAAATCTCTTGAAAATCTACCTCTACACCTTTTTGTTGATATTCTAAAAATCTTCTTTTTGCACGTATCTCAACCGAAGCAGTCATAAAAATTTTAACTTCCGCTTTTGGAAATACTGCGGTACCAATATCTCTACCGTCCATAACTACAGAACCTCCTTTACCCATATTTTGCTGGAATGCAACCAAAGTCTTACGAACTTCGGACACGGCACTTACCATGCTAACATGAGAACTTACCTCCATAGAACGGATTTTAGACTCTACAATTTCACCATTTAATAATAAGTCATTACGACCTTTATCATCAACAATAAAATCTATATTTATATTTGAAATATTTGAAACCAAAGAATTTACATCGAGCTTTTTATCATTTATATATCCATTTTCTATGGCATATAAAGTGACTGCTCTATACATTGCACCCGTATCTATGTATTTATAACCATACTCTTTTGCTAACATCTTAGCAAAGGTACTTTTACCACAAGAGGAGTGACCATCTATGGCGATAGTAATATTTTTCATGTTTTTATTATATAAAATAATCTACAACACTCGATATCATAGCAATAAGACCCAAAGAAAGAATTACTACCCCAGCAGTTTTATTAATATAAAAAATATGTTTTGCTGTAAAACGTTTTCTAAGCAAATTTACCATACTTGTTAAGAAAAACCACCACGACAAAGCACCTATAAGCACTCCTGTTAACATAAGGATATGAGTAAACAGTGTAAATTGCATTTCTCCTACTTTTAAATAAGAGAAAAGACCTAAAAAAACCAATATATAGGCTGGATTAGTCACTGTAAGCCCAAAAATAGAGAAATAATCTTTTAATAAACCTCTTTTGCTATTTCTATTTTGACGTAAGTTTTTTATTTTCTTTAATAAAATACTTACACCAACCACGGCTATAATAGCCCCTCCAATAAATTTAAAAAGTTCTATATTTTTTGAAAGGTATGGGTCAATTATAGAAAAGAAAAAAAGAGCTATAGTAGCAAAAAGGAGATCGGCAGTTGCAGCACCACAACCAGAAACAAATCCCGAAAGAAATTTATTGTTTAAAGTTCGTTGTACGCACATCACACCAATAGGTCCTAACGGCATTGAAGCCATAAGACCTATTATTATTCCTTTGATAATTATCTCTACATAACCCATTATGCTATATAACGATTTTTAACTTAGTTATAGTATTTTGAGATGCACGTTGTTCAGCTTCTTTTTTTGAAGCACCTACGCCAAATCCACAATCCTTACCATTAATATTTACTACAGCAACGAAATGATGAGAATCATCATCTGAATGCTTTTTATCTTCTTCATTTAGTGTTGCATTGATAGTCAAACGCTTATGACGTTTTTGACACCACTCTATCAAACGGCTCTTATGATCGGTTTCTGTTTCCATGATTTTTTCTAAATCAATGTATTTACCAAAAATCTTGTTTATAAGAAGCCTATTTGTAAAATCAAAACCTTTATCAAGATAGACTGCTCCCATCATCGCTTCAAAAGCATCTCCATAGAGATGTTTTCCTGCGGTATTAAAAGAGCTTTGAGTTATGACACACTCATCAAGACCTATAGAGACAGCGAGTTGATTAAGAGTCCTTCTACTTACCAAACGAGAACGCAATTTAGTCAAAAAGCCCTCGTCCTTAAATGGAAATTCTACATACAACATATCTGATACTATTCCTTCAATTATTGCGTCACCAAGATATTCGAGACGCTCATTATTCATTGTAGTACCATCTTCTAAAACAATAGAAGCTGACTTATGAATCATCGCCAGCTTATATAGTTCTATATTATTAGGGAAAATCCCAAAAATTCGTTTTATATTTTTATAATGCAATTTATCTTTCGAAAAATTTGACTTTATAAAATATTTAAAAAAGTATACCACTTATTCATTATATTTTTTTAGAATGACAGTTGAGTTATGACCGCCAAATCCAAATGTGTTGCTCATAGCAACATTAATTTCTCTTTTTTGAGCTTTATCAAGAGTCAAATTGATTTTTGAATCTAAAGCTGGATCTACATTTTGAACGTTTATTGTTGGAGGAACTACACTTTCTGTAATTGCCATAATACAAGCAATAGCTTCAACAGCACCTGTAGCACCTAGAAGGTGACCATGCATAGATTTTGTTGAACTAATGTTTAAATCATATATATTCTCTCCGAAAAGAGCTTGAACACCTTTTAGTTCTGATAAATCACCAACAGGAGTTGATGTACCATGTGTATTTATATAATCAACATCCTTTGTTGTAATATTAGCATCAATAAGCGCTTCGGACATAGAACGACGAGCACCATCACCTTCTGGGTGAGGAGCAGTCAAATGATAAGCATCGGCACTCATACCGCCACCTAACACTTCAGCATAAATTTTAGCACCACGAGCCTTTGCATGTTCAAGTTCTTCAAACATCAAAGCTCCAGAGCCTTCAGCAAGAACAAATCCATCTCTGTCAGCATCGTAAGGACGAGAAGCCGTTTTAGGATCGTCATTACGTGATGAAATAGCTCGCATAGATGCAAAACCTCCCATACCTGCTTCTGTTACAGATGCTTCTGAACCTCCTGTTAAGATGGCATCAGCCTTTCCTAAACGGATTAAATTTAGAGCATCAATAATAGCATTGTTTGATGAAGCACAAGCAGATACTGTTGAGAAATTAGGACCTTTGTAACCATATCTCATTGATAGATGACCAGCTGCAATATCAATAATCATCTTTGGAATAAAGAAAGGGCTAAAACGGGGGATACACCCACCGTTCGTATACCCTTTTACCTCTTCTTGAAGTGATGTTAAACCACCAATTCCTGACGCCCAAACTATACCAACTCTTTCAAGATTAGTATTTGATTCAGTAAGACCAGAATCTTTGACTGCTTCATCAGATGCTGCAATAGCATACTGAGCGAATAAGTCCATTTTCTTAGCTTGCTTTCTATCAAGATAGTCTTCAGCGACGAAATTTTTCACCTCGCAAGCAACCTTACATTTAAAATTAGTAATATCAAAACGAGTTATTAGACTAGCTCCACTGATACCTGCTTGTAAAGATTTAAAAAATTCCTTTACATTATTACCTATTGGATTTATTGTGCCAAGACCTGTCACAACCACTCTCTTCAATTCCATGATGATATTCTCCTTTATATTTTAAATTATAAGTTTAACTTTAACGATAGTAAATATTAATTAGTTTTTCTTGCTCTCGATATAACTGATAGCGTCACCAACTGTTGTGATTTTTTCAGCATCTTCTTCAGGTATTTGAAGATCAAAAGCTTCTTCTAGAGCCATTATAAGCTCAACTGTATCTAATGAATCAGCACCTAAATCATTTGTAAAACTTGCTGTTGGAACTGCTTCAGCAGCATCTACGCTAAGTTTCTCAACGATGATGTCAACAACTTTTTGTGAAATCTCTGACATAATTTTCTATTTTAAAAGTTAATAATTATTTGCTTATTTAGGGAGCTTCTCGCTCTTCCAAAAAACAATATTTTGGCACAAATATACAAATATTATTTTTAACTTTGCAAATGAATTGAGGTAATTTTAACTATCTTAAGGAAAATTTAAACTTAACATACTGAAAATGAAAAACTTAGCTATATTTGCATCAGGCTCTGGAAGCAATGCGGAAAACATCATTAATTTTTTTAAAGACAATAATGAAGTAAATATCAAACTTATTTTGTGCAACAACCCTTCTGCGTTTGTTATTGAACGAGCAAAAAGACTAAATACACCATGCAAAATTTTTGATAAAAAAGATATGAAAGATGGCAATATTTTTACTATATTGAAAGAAAATAGCATTGATTATATAATATTAGCAGGTTTTTTGTGGCTTGTACCTAAAGAAATAACATCTTACTATGACAAAAAAATAATCAATATACACCCTGCCCTACTTCCAAATTACGGAGGTAAAGGAATGTATGGAGATAAAGTCCACAAATCTGTGTACGAAAATAAAGAAGATAAAAGCGGTATAACAATACATTTTGTAAACGAATTTTTTGATAACGGAGATATCATTTTTCAAGCTGAAACTAAATTAACAAGAGAAGATACACCTGACACTATAGCTAAAAAAGTACATGAATTAGAATATGAATATTTTCCGAAAATAATATCAAAAACAATATCATTATAATATGTCAGAATATATAGTATTAATAGGATATTTACTTTTAGCATTAACAGTCTCTTTCACCTGTTCTATTATGGAATCGGTGTTACTTACTGTGACCATGCCTTTCATAGAAAAAACTGAAAAAGAGAGACCTGGTAGCACAAAATTTCTAAGAAAATTTAAAACAAATATAGATAGACCCATATCTGCAATTTTAATATTAAACACTATAGCCCATACTTTAGGTGCTTCGGGCGTAGGAGCTCAAGCTGTTATAATATGGGGAGATGAATATTTTGGACTTATTTCGGCACTTCTAACTCTTGCTATACTTATTTTATCTGAGATACTACCTAAAACAATAGGTGCAATATATTGGAAAAAACTCGCTATACCATCATCGAAAATTATCAATGGAATGGTAATTTTGACTTATCCATTAGTTGTTTTGTCTGAAAAAATGACAAAGTTAATTTTCAAACGTAAAGCAGACACTATAACTTCAAGAGAAGAAATTTCAGCCTTGGCAGATATCGGAACTCAAGAAGGCATTTTACAACAAAAAGAGAACGACATAATTCAAAATATAATAAATCTTAAAGAGATAACTATTGAAGAAGCGATGACTCCACGTACTGTTCTTGTTGCTGCACAAGAAGATATGAGCTTAAATGAATTTATACACGAGAAAAAATTCAAATCTTTTACTCGTATACCTATTTTCAAAAATAATATTGACGAAATAAATGGTTATATACTAAAACCTACAGTTTTTGAATATATTATTGAGGGCAAAGGAGAAACTACATTAAAAGAGATTCGTCGTGATTTTATTGTTGCATACAATAATATGTCACTATCTAATATTTGGGAGGAATTACTACTTAAAAACGAACATATAGCACTTGTAACAGATCAATATGGAGGAGTTGACGGAATTATAACAATGGAAGATATTATAGAATCATTGATAGGTAGAGAAATTATTGACGAAAGAGATAATAATAAAGATATGCAAGAAATGGCTAGGGAACGTTGGGCTATTCGTCAAACGGATATTGAAAATAACAAATAAAAAAAAGGCACAATTTTTGTACATTAAACTTAAATAAAAATTTAATATTATGAAGTTAACCTATTATTTTATCGACCCCGATGGCAAACAAAGTGAGCCAGTAGACAAAGAATATTTTAAATTAAATGGTGTTAATCCTGTAACTTGGATATGGTTCGAAGGACTTCCTGAATGGATTGAAGCAAGAGAAATTCCCTCTTTAACTCCTTTTATATCTACAATGACACCTGAATCATTTTCGAAAATTGAAAATAATAAACTAACGAAGAAGGATTTGGAATATCCTACAAAAAGAAAATCTAAAAGCTGTTTAAAACCAAAAAGTTGGCTTTTTGAATCTATTTTAGTTACTCTATTATGTTTTATGCCTTTTGGTATTGTTGCTATAATTTACTCTTCTAGAATAAGTATTTTATGGAAGCATGAAAAATATGCAGAAGCTATAGAAAATACTTATAAAGCTCGAATATGGATTAGATGGTCTATCTTCACTTTACTTATGATATTAGTAGCACTATTATTTGTAATGTATGTAACACCTGAACTAATGGAAATTGACTATATAAATGAAAGCTATCATTTTAATCTTTAAACATAAAATAGCCAGAGTAAATATTTACTCTGGCTATTGTTTTATACATATCTAATTACATATGAAAATCTAAAATTTTTCCTTTACCACAGATTTTTACTGAATCTATCTCATTAGGAATTAAAACTACTTCCCCATAATCTAGAGTTTCTATAACTCCATAAGATTCGACATAAGCAACACCATCAACACACATATAAGCAGTGAAAGAGTCTCTAGGTTCAAGAATATGCTCAAATTCACCTTCAAGGTTTATTTGACCTATTTTAAAATATTCACTTGAAAAAATATCTTTATATTCGTTTATTTTTGATTCTACTCTGATTGATTTATCAAAATTATAGCCATAATCAATAGCATCTACTGCCAATTGAGTATGAAGTTCTCTAAATTTATCTTTAGAATCTTTTCTATTCCAATCAAATATTCTGTAAGTTAAGTCCGAAGGCTGTTGAACTTCAACTAACAAGATACCTGCTCCAATAGCATGAACAACTCCTGCAGGAACATTAAAAGCATCTCCTTTTTTTACTTCTACTTTATTTAGAATCTCTTCTACCTTATTATTTTTTACCGCTTCTAAATAGACCTCTTGAGTAATACCTTTTTTCAATCCTATATACATATAGGCTCCCTCACAACAGTCCATAATGTATGAAAACTCATTTTTTCCTGAAGCTTCATGACGCTCTTTTGCAAGAATATCATTTGGGTGAACCTGAACAGAAAGAATATCTGTAGTATCAATTATCTTTAACAAAAACGGAAATACAACTCCATTTTTCTGATAGATAGAATCGCCAACAATATCTCCCATATAAACCTCTAGAAGCTCTTGAATAGAGTTTCCCATAAGTTTTCCATTTGAAACAACTGATAAATTTTCTTCCAAACCAGAAATTTCCCATGATTCGCCAATACCATCTCTAAGACGATATTCTTCAACCTCTTTTTCGCAAAGGAATGAACCTCCCCAGATTTTTTCCTTTAAAATTGGTTTAAATTTTATTGGGTATAGCATAATAAACTACTCTTCTTTAGATTTAAATAAGTCGACATTGCCTCTCTCAACATCGTGATACATTTTTGCTAAACGTGCTATATGAGGAGATATTATCTCCATAACGTCTTTTATATATGAAGCATCTTCTTCTTTACCTTGAATACGAAGTAACATTACTGAATATAATGCTCTAAAACAAACTTCCGTATCACTCATTTTAGGCTTCTTAAGTTTCTCACGAATAGTATTTATATTAGATTCTACTTCTGTCCTATAAAGAGACGTATATTGCTCTCCTATAGGAAGTTTAAGTAATCTAAGGTGTAAGTCATTTAAATCATCTAGAATATGCATAAAATAGTCTACATGACCAACTTCAACCTTCCCCTCGCTCTTCATAAGATTGATAAGGTCTAAATACCAAAAATAGGTTTGCTCCTTTTGTTCTGGCGTAAGTGTTGATTGAGGCTCTACAAGTGTTGCATAAATTTGTTTTTCATCAAACTGTAATGCCCTAAATAAATCTTCAAGTTGCCACATATAAAGAATATATTCAGCAATATTCTCTTTTCTTTTTCCTTTTGCAATAAACATCTTTAAATATATTATTTAGTCTTCATCATTTAGTGTATCGAAACTATCAATGTCTTCAAAATCGACCATAAGATCTTCAATATCACGACGTTCTTTCTTCGTCGGACGACCTGTTCCTCTGTCTCGACTCATAAAGATAGTAATATTTTGTTTCATTTTATCAATTTCTGCAGTAGGAGTTATATCTTGCATATATTTAGAAACCATTTTTGCTGGCTGTCTATTATTTACAAGCTCCTTTACTTTATGCGTAAAAACGATAGGTGGCTTCTTTACAACTATAGTATCCCCTACCACAACATCTTTACTTGGCTTAGCTACAATACCGTTTATAGTAACCCTATTATTTCTACAAGCATCTGACGCTATAGTACGAGTTTTATATAGTCTTATAGCCCACAACCATTTATCAACTCTAACACTATCTGTCATAATATATTATTTTAGATGTAATGCCGTTGCATTAAACTCATTCATCGCTCTATCAACACCAATCATTGGTAATGATTTTATAGCTCCACAACAATGTTTTAAAATCTTTGGTAAGGCAATTTCATCTTCCTTAGACCACTCTCCTAAAACATAATCTATCTGTCCACCTTTGTTAAATTCTGAACCTACTCCAAAACGTAATCTTGAATATTCAGAAGTTTCTATTAAAGCATTAATATTCTTCAAACCATTATGACCACCGTCACTACCTTTTTTACGGATTCTTATAGAACCAAAAGGTATTGCTATATCATCTACAACGACAAATAGATGGTCAACTTTTATTTTTTCTTTTTGCAACCAATAATTCACAGCTTTACCGCTCAAATTCATATAGGTTGATGGTTTCAACAATATTAACGTACGACCTTTAACTTTTATTTCTGCAACATCTCCATATCTTTCAGTTTTGAAAGATACCCCAGCATCTTGTGCCAAATAGTCTACGACTTTAAATCCTGCATTATGACGTGTCTCAGCATATTCAGTTCCAATATTACCAAGTCCAACAATAAGATACTTCATTAGTTTTTAGTAAAAAAAGAGGGTATCTAAAAGACACCCTCATATGATTATTTTAGTCTTTATTTCCACAATATTAAATCATGGAATAAAAATTATTCAGCGTCGCCTTTAGCAGCATCACCACGAGCAGCACGAGTCATTTGTACTGAACAAATAGCTGTTGAAGCTGGAGTAACAAATGAATAATCTTCTGAAGATAAATGTCCTACAAAAACAGAACCACCAAGTTTAACGTCTGTAACGTCAACTTTAACTGAATCTGGAAGTTTTTCAACAAGACCACAAATTTTAACTTTACGAGCAGAAAGGAATATTTTACCACCTTCTTTAACACCAGCAGAAACACCTGTAAGTTCGATAGGAACATTTACGATAACTGGTTTGCCTTCTTGAACACGATAGAAATCGATGTGAAGAATTTGATCAAAAACTGGGTGATATTGAACTTCACGCATTACAACAGTTTCTTTTTTACCTTCAATATCAAAATTGATGATATATGAATTTGGTGTATAAAGTATAGCTCTAATTTCTTTTTCAGATACTGAAAAATGTACATTATCGCCACCACCATAAATTACACAAGGGACAAGTTTGTTTCTTCTTGCAGCTTTAGCAGCTTTTTTACCACTTTCAGTTCTGTTGATAGCTTTAAAATCGATCGTTTTCATTTTATTTTTTTTATGTATTTCTATTAGGTGTTACTCTAAGGGGATTTTGACTTAACATACCCCGCTTCCATCACACCATTATTGGAGGGCAAAGATAATTAGAATTATTATATTTTGCAAAAAAATAATTGGTTTATTAATAGAAATCAGTATTATAGCTACTATCTTCATCTTTTTGGCATATCATTCTTTGCCAAAAGCAATAAAGGAAACCCAATCCATAAGCAAATATTTGTATAAATGAAGATTCTACACTCATCAAAGAAATATTTACACTTCTATATAATCGTAATGAATCTAAGAACCAGATTATTACCACTGCAAATATTGGCAACATAATAATTTTTCCAAAAAATAAAATCAAAGGGAAAAGTAATAATATGTAAAGTGCAAAAAAAGCAGGAAGAATATGCACTAATTTTAAAGTTCTCGGAAAACGTTTATATAAATTTATACGTGCCATTCCAGAGAAAAAAACTTGTTTAAAAAAAGCCTTTACATCTGTTCTACGCATATGATATACATAAGCATCTTGGATAAGGGCTGTAGAAAATCCGCTCTCAATAATACGATAGCTAAACTCCATATCCTCGCCAAAACGCATACTACTAAAACCATTTGTCAAAGACCATAATTTTCTAGAAACACCCATATTAAAACTTCGTGGGATAAAAGAATCAAGACGTTTTTTTCCTCCTCCTCTTATTCCACCAGTCGTAAAAAATGATGTCATAGCATAGTTTATAGCTTTTTGCTTATCATTAGCACTGTCTTCACAAGCATCAGGACCTCCAAAAGCATCAATATTTTTATGCTCTAAAAGAAATTTATCTAAAGATTCAAGATATTGAGATGGTACGATACAATCTGAATCTAGAAATATTATATAGTCACCCTTAGCTTGATCTGCTCCCACATTACGAGAAAGACCAGGACCACTATTATACTTGTAAATATATTTTATTGTTAATTTATCTTTAAAATCGAGGCATACTGGCTCGGCACTATCTATAGAACCATCATCAACAACAATTATCTCAAAACTCTTTAATGTTTGTTTAGATAGACTATCACAGATAGCTATAAGCTCATCTTTACGATTATATACAGGAATTACTATAGAATAAAACATCTCTTTAATTATTAGCTTTTCTTTTTTTATACGCAATATAATAGGCTCTTGCATTTCTTTTATGCTTTGCATAAGTTGGAGCAAATCTGTGTGTACCGTTAAATTCTGGGGCAGCACAGAAATATATATCTTTAGATTTAATATAATTCAAAACAGCATCAACAGCAACCGATGAAGGATAAACTATTGGGCCTGGAGGTAATCCAGCAATTTTATATGTATTATAAGGAGAGTCTATTTCTGTATGCTTTTTAAGCACCCTTGTTAAAGTCCAATCTCCAGCAGCATATTTTGCTGTAGGACAAGCTTGCAAAGGCATATGCATATCTAATCTATTCATATAAACTCCCGCTATTTTACGCATATCTTGATAGACCTTACTCTCCTCGTATACTATAGAAGCCAAAGTAACAACTTGTTCACGTGTCATTCCCAATGATTGACGTTTTGCTTCTCTATCATCTTTACTCCAAAAAACATCATACTCTTTTTTTAATCTATCGAATAATGTTTTTTGAGAAACATTCCAATAAACCTCATAAGTATTAGGGACAAACATAGTCATAAAAGTTTTCTTTTCAAAACCATAATAATTTGCAACGCTATCACTAGTAATAGCATCATAAATTGTTGCCGAATCACACTCTATGTTTCTAGATATTTTTTTTGCTAACATTTCTGGTGTTCGTGAAGCTGTAAATATCATACGAACAGGCTTTTGGCGACCTATTGAAATGATATTTATAAACTTTTTATAGGGGATTCTACTTTTAATAACGTATTTTCCTGCCTTAGCTTTTTCGACATTAGCTCTTTTAAGATAATTTATATATTCTGTTGTATCAGAAATCGCACCACTTTTATATAAAATATCTACTTGTTCCGAACAACTCGAACCAGTAGGAATATATATTGTCGATGGATTTACTTTATCTATATAAGCGTATCCCAAGTAAAATATTCCTGAAACAAGCACAAATAAGATACAAAAGATTGATAACATCATGCCAACGATGCTTAAAACTTTAAATCTGTCCTTTATTAATTGACTAATTTTCAATGTCTTAGTATTAAGTGAGTAAAAATTATAATGCAAATATATGCTTTTTTTTTGTATAACTCAATTTTTTATCTATCTTTGTGGTGGGTAAGTCTTATACGACCAGCTCCTGCTGAACCCCCAGGATCGGAAGATAGCAAGGGTAAGTGGTTGAGCGGTGCGATATGAGTAGCTTACCCATTTTTTATGCAAAATAAAATTACAACATGGTTTTAGTCCTTAACAATAATAATTTTAATTATTCTCATAATAATAATTGTGGGTTTGTTGAGGCGTGCTTAGATTGTAAATAAAATAATATATACAGTGAAGCCCACCTCAACAATGAGGTGGGCTTTTTTTTGTGTTCTATAAATCCATAAACTTTAAAGATCATGGCAAAACTAATCAAACCCAAAGATTATCACAACGTTTTAGGCACTCAGGGAAATACTGAAAAAGCCATAAAACTAGTTAAGGATATGTTTCAAGCAAACTTATCTGCACAACTATCTCTTTTACGTGTCACAGCACCTATCGTTGTGATGTCTGGCACAGGTCTTAATGACGATTTAAACGGCACAGAACGTCCTGTAAAATTTCCTATAAAGGATATGAATGAGATGACCGCTGAAGTTGTTCACTCTCTTGCAAAATGGAAAAGATTAAAACTTTATGAGCTAAAGGAGAAGGTCGGCAGAGGAATATATACAGATATGAATGCTTTAAGACCTGACGAAGAGTTGGATAATATACACTCTATATATGTTGATCAATGGGACTGGGAAAGAATTATCTACCCAGAACAAAGAAGTGTATGCTTCCTAAAAAAGATTGTCAAACGCATATACGAAGCTATAAAAGTCACAGAAAATAGTTTATACATAGAATTTCCAAAAATAGAACCTATTTTCCCAGACGATATTTTCTTTATTCACTCCGAGGAACTTCTTCAACTATACCCTGATAAAAAAGCCAAAGAGCGTGAAGAACTTATAACAAAAGAGAAAAAAGCAGTTTTCATAATTGGCATAGGCGGAAAACTAAGCAATGGAGAAATCCACGACAACCGCTCGGCAGATTATGACGATTGGATATCTAAAAACGAAGAGGGATATAATGGTCTTAACGGTGATTTATTGTTATGGAACCCTATTCTAAAACAATCTTTTGAAATATCATCTATGGGAATACGTGTTGATGAAAATTCTTTAAAAAGACAACTCAAGGAGAGAAACGAAGAATATAAGGAAAAATTATATTTCCATGATATGCTTCTTAGAGGAAAACTTCCGCTCACAATAGGGGGAGGAATAGGTCAATCTAGATTATGTATGCTATTACTCCGCAAAGCTCACATTGGCGAAATACAAAGCTGTGTATGGCCAGTTGAGATGCGTAGAGAGTGTATGCGATACGGTATAGAACTCGCCTAACACTTAAAAAACCAGACTCTTATTCATAAAAAAACTACTGTTAAATATTATTTTAACAGTAGTTTTATATTATTTAAAAAGTAGTTCTTATTTTGTACAATTAGTGAAACCGAAACCCTCTCGTTGAGGACACACATTCTTTTCAATTTCCCAATAACCCCAAGAATAATTTTCTTTATATGAAGCAGGAATTTCTCCTGTAAGTTTATTCTTACTAACATTTAAAGTTAATATCTTTGACAAAAGACCTATACTCTCTGGAAGCTCCCCTCCAAAAGCATTATTCGATAAATCAAGATATACAAGATTAGTCATATTTCCAATACCACCAATAATATTTCCCGAAACACCGTTTTCCCCTGTATTACAAAGCGAAAATTGAGTAATATTTGTTAATAATGAGATACTCTCTGGTATAGCTCCCGAAATAGATGTATCGCCAAGTCTAACACTTTCTAAAAGCGATAATTTACCTATATCTGTAGTAATACTTCCCGTCATAGACTTATTATTATCAAGCCACAACGATTTTAAATAAGGTAAATTTATTATTTCCGAAGGAAACTCACCATCAATACCAACATCTGTAAGTTGAAGAGCTACAACCCTTTCACCTACACCACTACTAATCTTTTCTATACTAACGCCTTTCCAAGTAGAAATATCTTTAGTCAAATCCCAACGACACTCCTCTTTCCACGAAGCACCATTAAGATTTTGATATATTGTTTTCAGCGTCTCTTTTTCAGCTTCTAAAGAACCTACACCCAACTGAACTATATCTAATTTATAACGATTTTCGGCATCAAGAACATTCCATTTTGAAATTAAGACTATCGAATCTTTTCTAAAATTTAATGACGTATTAGGCTCTAAAGTCAAAGTAACATCATATTTAAAATCTACTGCTTCATCAGAAACCTCAAAATTCTTCACCCAAATAGGCAGATGATCAACCTTATACTCATCAGAATTATTCATAAGAAAAACTTTCTCTTCCGTTTTTCCAGCTTCTAAAAAAATATCCTCTGGAGAAATATAAAATAACTTAGGAGATCCATTTTGAGTAACATCTATATCAAACTCTTTATCATTATCGGTATCCCTTAACATAGCCATTGTACTACGGTCTTTGACAACATCATTATTTTTAAACTTCATCACTAATGTATCAACACCAGAAGTCATAATTTTTTCAAACGACAACCACTCTTTAGCGCTATCATCAACATCAAGAGTCCAGTTTTCACTATTCTTAACCCATATTTTACGAGTCAAATCATCAGCATCAACAGTCACTTTATTTGTTTCTATGCTAAAATAGTTTTTCTCTTCGTCTTTTTTACAAGAAGAAATAAATAAACTTAGCAACAATACGTATAGTAATTTTTTCATCTACTTTAAAATGTTATCTTATTTTCGCACTTCGGCATTAGCATTTTTTTCCAACTGATGGATAAACTTACCCATAGTTGCATCTATAACTTTATCTGTAAGCGTTTTTGTTACATCTTCAAGGATAAAATTCAAAGCATAAGACTTCTTACCCTCTGGTAATTTATCACCCTCGTAAACATCAAATAATGTAACATTCTTCAAAAGTTTCTTTTCCGTTTTAAAAGCAACACTCCTTAATTGAGAGAAAGTAACACTTTTATCTATCAATAGAGAAAGATCTCTACTAACTTCTGGGAATTTTGAAATTTCTTTAACTGTCACACCGTTATTCTTTATCATCTCAACAAAAACATCGAAATTCAAATCAGCATAATAAACCTCAGCTTTAATATCGAATTTTTTACGAATGGTTTTTGATACAGCACCCAAAGTAATAAGACTTTTACCTCTTAATTTCAATGTTACAGCACTGCTATAAAGCTCACTTTCACAACTACTATATATTGCCTCGTTAATATTTAAACCAAAACGACGCAACATTTTGTCGCATATATTTTTTAATGTATAGAAAGAACTTCCAGCATATTTAGCGTTCCAAGAACCACTATTCTCAGCACCCGTAACAGCGATAGAAAGATGAGCAACTTCATAATAAGCCTTAGCTCCAGCACCCTCTTCACGCAATTTAGGATTTACATTATATGTATTTCCGAATTCATATATTTTAAGGTCACCATTCTTACGATTGGTATTTAAAATTACAGCTTCAAGAGCATTAAACATCAACGTTTGACGCATAACATTCAAGTCATTACTCAAAGGATTAAGAATCTTCACACAACGCTCTTCTGGAAACTCTTCAAGACCTTCATAATAAGAAACCTTAGTTAAAGAGTTACTCATTATCTCGTTAAGCCCATTTGAAGACAAAAAGTTAGCCAAAGTATTTTGGATATTATCTCTGTCTGGACTTGGAGCATAGGCAAGCGTAGATTTTACGGATTCAGGAACTTCTATGTTATTATAACCATATATACGAAGAATATCCTCAATAACATCAACATCACGTTGAACATCAACTCTATATGGAGGAACAAGAAGACTTAAAACTCCATCATTCTCAGCAATAATCTCTATGTCTAATGCTTTTATAATAGATTTTATTGTGTCAACGCCCAAATTTTTTCCTATCAATCGTTCCGTTTTTTCTATAGATAGCTCTACAGCAAAAGGAGAAACTTTACTATTTTCTATATCAATAATTTTTGAAGATACTTTACCACCCGTCATTTTACATATAAGCAACGAAGCACGACGCAAAGCATAATCAAGAATATTAGGATCTGTACCTCTTTCATATCTAAACGAAGCATCGGTATTTAAACCTTGACGTTTAGCACTCTTACGAATAGAAACAGAATTAAAATATGCACTCTCAATAAAAATAGAAGTTGTTTTTTCTGTTACTCCACTATTTTTACCACCCATAACACCTGCAAGGCACATAGGTTTTTGGTCGTCACAAATTACTAAATCTTCTGTACAAAGTTTTCTTTCTACATCGTCAAGAGTTGTTAATTTCTCTCCTTCAAGAGCTTTTCTAACAACAACTTTACCTCCAGAGATTACATCTGCATCAAATGCATGAAGAGGTTGTCCCAATTCATGAAGTATAAAGTTTGTTATATCTACAACGTTATTTTTAGGATTTATACCTATAGAAATTAAGGCCTTTTTAAGCCACTCTTCCGAAGGTTTCACCTCTGCACCTGTTATTGTTAAACCCATATAATGAGAACAAGCCTCTGTAGCTTCAACTATAACATCTGTTTTTCTAGTATCGTCACCCTCTTTAAAATCGGTTACTCCAGCAAGTTTCAAAGAACAATCTTTGCCTTTATAACGAAGATAAGCAACAAGGTCACGAGCTACTCCCATATGAGAAGCACCATCTACACGGTTAGGTGTAAGACCAATCTCAAAGAAATATTCCTCTTCAACACCTAAAAACTCTTTAGCAGGAGTTCCCACTATAGCATTTTCAGGAAGTTCCATAATTCCTTCATGCGATCCGCCGAAACCAAGCTCATCTTCGGCACATAACATACCAAACGACTCTACCCCTCTGATTTTACTTTTAGATATCTTAAAAGGCTTCTCAGGCTCTGGATAAAGTTTACAACCAACAGTAGCGACCATAACCTTCAAACCTTCTCTAACGTTTGGAGCACCGCAGACTATTTGAATAGGATCACCTCCGCATTCTATAGTTGTAATATGTAGTTTATCGGCATCTGGGTGTTTTACGCAAGTCATAACTTGACCAACAAAGACACCTGCAAGACCACCTTTTATAGTTTCTTCCATTTCGACAGCTTCTACCTCAAGACCAATATCTGTAAGGACAACCGCCATTTCTTCAGCCGACATATCTGTATCGACATATTTTTTTAACCAATTGTAAGAAATTCTCATTTTGCTTATTTGTGATATATAGCACGCAAGTTACGAAGTTTTTTTTAATTGAAAAATATAAAAAAATATTAAGTGCAAATATTTTTTATATCTTACTGATTACCAAATAGTTTTAAAAATAATGTTTTTTATAATAAGGAGTGGATTTTCAGCTTTGGAAAAAAAAATTGATTTATTTTGAAAAAAAGTGTCGAAAAGTTTTGGATAATAAAAAATGTTGTATATCTTTGCAACGTCAAAAAGAGAGAAACACACCACTTTTGAGACAAACCATAAAATGGTCCATTCGTCTAGGGGTTAGGACGCAAGATTTTCATTCTTGTAACACGAGTTCGATTCTCGTATGGACTACACAATAAAATCAAAGAGGTTCTGAAAATTAAGCCTAGAGCGAAATAGATTTTCGGAATTTCCTTTTTACAGACAAATTATTCTTATAATAATGGCAAACAACAAATCTTCTAAGAAAAGAGTACGTCAAGCTGAAACTAAAAGACTACGTAACAAATACTACCATAAGACAACTCGTAATGCTGTTAAAGCTATGAGAAATACAACTGAAAAAGACGCAGCTGTGGCACTATTACCACGTGTATCTGCAATGCTTGATAAGTTGGCTAAACATAATGTCATACATAAAAATAAAGCAAACAACTTGAAGAGCAAAATGTCTCTACACGTTAACACGCTTTAATATAAAAAATATATTCAACTTCGGTTGAAGGGTGCGACCTAATCATAGGTGGCACCCTTATTTTCATTTTCCCACATTTCTATATATCAACAACAACACTCTCTACTAAATAAAAATTTCACTTAAGGACTATATTTACAATTTTACCTGAGTAATAAAAAAAAGAGTTAAAACTATAAGTTTCAACTCTTTTAAAATTTTAGCTATTCAAAATAAACTATATTTTATCATATTCTATTTTTGAAAATGAAAAATCATTATCAATTATTAATACTTCATCATATGTAAGTTTATATAACTTATATATCATTTTATCCATAATATTATCTAACTTAGATATCTCTATTTTTAAATTAATACACTTATCTCTATTTATCTTAAAATACTCTTCCCATTCATCTTGCTGAATAAGAGACAACTTTATTTTTTGCTTATTAAGCTCTTTAACAAATAATTTAAAATCTAATCTTTCAAACAATTCTAATTTCTTTGAAATTTTAATGTTATCAAAATTATCTGTCAGGCGTCTATATAATCTATCTCTATTTATTTTTAAAGTTTCACTAAGTTCCGAAATTTCATTAACTATATCAATATATACTTTTTGATTTTTATCAGATAATTCGACGATAGGAAAATTCTGCATAAATGTATGTTTCATTCTTATTCCTTTTTCACCTAATTTTCCTCCACAATAATAAGTTTTCATTCCATAAAAAAATAATTTTGAATTAAATATCGAAATTAAATATTTTAAATTATTTCCAGTAATAATCCTTGCCGTATCAGCACAAATAAACTTTTTAATATCATAATAAAAAGTTGATTCTTGAACTATTTCTTGAAAAACAATTTTCTCTTTATCAAACTCAGCCAAATAAGCACAATTACGTAAATTATATGGTGTATCACCCTTATCCTGACG